>JAGGAA010000297.1 GCA_017889675.1 Bacillota bacterium
ACCTTTATCAGCGAGTTTAACCGCTAAATTAAGGCCTGCCTGACCGCCTAAAGTAGCTAACAGCCCATCAGGACGCTCTTTGGCAATAATCTCTTCCAGATATTCCGGCGTCAACGGCTCAATATATACCCAGTCAGCGACATGGGTATCAGTCATAATGGTCGCCGGGTTACTATTAACAAGCACTACCTCAAAGCCTTCTTCTTTCAGCGCCCGGCATGCCTGGGTACCGGCATAATCGAATTCAGCGGCTTGGCCGATGACTATCGGGCCTGAGCCAATAACCATAATCTTTTTTAAATGTTCTTTTTTTGGCACCGTTAGTTCCCCCTCACCATACTCTGCGTTTTGTCGAGTAAATTCATGAATTCTTCGAACATATAGGTACTGTCATCTGGACCGGGGGCTGCTTCGGGGTGATATTGGACCGAAAATACCGGCAGGCTGTTATGCCTTAAACCTTCGATTGTATTATCATTGACTGCGCGGTGAGTTATTGTCACATCAAGTCCGGCCAGTGATTGTTCTTCGATCGCATACCCATGATTTTGGGAAGTGATATATATACGGCCTGTGGTCAAATCCTTAACCGGGTGGTTTGAACCGCGATGACCAAACTTCATTTTATAGGTATCGCCGCCTAATGCCAGCGCTAAGAGCTGATGGCCCAAGCAAATACCAAATATCGGTTTTTTACCGATCAGTTGGCGCACCGTCTCCACCGGCGCATCTTTCGGATCGCCAGGTCCATTGGACAAGAAGATACCGTCAGGATTGAGGGCTAATACTGCCTCTGCCGGTGTATTGGCAGGTAATACGGTTATATTGCAGCCGGCTTTGGCCATAGAGTTTAAAATGTTGCGTTTAATCCCAAAATCCATAACTGCAACATGCGCTCCCCGGCCTGGTATTCTATATACTTCCGGCGTTGTAACCTCTTTCACTACCTCAATGCAAGGTGGTGTGGCCAACAACTCGGCAATCTCAATTTCGGTAGCGCTTGCTGGTACAATAACGCCTTTCATAGTGCCGTGTGCACGTATCCGCCTGGTAATGGCCCTGGTATCAACCCCATATATACAGGGAATATCCCTTACTTTAAGATAAGAAGCCAAGGAGTCTTCCGCTTGCCAGCTGCTGGGTCGGCCACATAATTCACTGATTACAAAGCCGCGCACGAAGGATTGTCGGGCTTGTTCAAAAAGTTCAGCTACACCGTAGTTCCCGATGAGCGGATATGTCATTGTTACAATTTGTCCACAGTAGGACGGATCTGTTAATACTTCCTGGTAACCGGTCATACCGGTGTTGAATACTACTTCCCCGACTGTTTTAGTACCGGAAGCAAGCATCCCTTGGAAAACACTGCCGTCTTCCAATATCAGTTTGCCATTCATTTAAGCACCTCGCCATTTTGCATAATTATACTGCCGTTCACTATAGTAATTAGCGATTTACCCCTTAAATTCCTGCCTTCAAAAGGAGAATGTTTACCGCGAGTATAAAATTTTATGCAGTCTACAGTCCATTTATATTCAGTATCAATAATCGTAATATCGGCTGGTGCGCCCGCTTTTAAGACCCCACTTGCTAATCCCAGGAGTTTTGCTGGTGCATAGGACATTTTTTCAATTACTTGAGTCAGCGTAAGTTTACCTGTATGATAAAGCCCTGTCAGGATCACGCCAAGTGCTGTTTCCAGACCAGCAAAACCACTGGGTGCATAACGAAACTCCACGTCTTTTTCTTCAAATGCATGGGGCGCATGGTCTGTTGCAATGGTATCGATTGTCCCATCTTGCAGGCCGGCAATCAGGGCTTCCACATGGTCTGCCGAGCGGAGCGGCGGATTTACTTTAAAAGCAGTGTTAAAGCTTCTTACTTCTTCGTCTGTCAGTGTCAAATGATGGGGCGTAGCTTCCGCGGTTACTCTCACGCCGCGCTCCTTAGCCTCACGAATAAGCTTAACCGCGCCTTTGCTGCTGACATGGGCAATGTGCAGAGGAGAGCCAGTATATTCGGCCAGCATAATATCTCTGGCAACCGCAATATCCTCGGCAACTGACGGACGGCCCTTGACTCCCAGCATAGCTGATACCGCGCCTTCATGCATAAACCCTTCGCCAGCCAGTCCCTCATCTTCGGAGTGCGTAATAACGGGGCGGTTAAACATTCCTGTATATTCAAGGCCGGTTTTCAGTAAGCTGGTGCTGTCCAGATGACCACCGTCATCTGAAATTGCGACCGCTCCGGCCTGGATCATATCACCGATTTCAGCTAGTTCTTTGCCTTCTAAGCCTTTACTGAGCGCACCAATCACCTTGACATTGACAACACCTTCTGTTTGCCCGCGATGGATGATGCCTGACACGATAATCGAGCTATCCACAACAGGCTTGGTGTTCGGCATACAGGCAATAGTGGTAAATCCACCGGCTGCTGCCGCCCGTGTACCTGAAGCAATATCTTCTTTAGCCTCAAGCCCGGGTTCGCGTAAATGGGCATGCATATCAATAAGACCTGGTGCAACAACTAACCCAGCCGCGTCGATCACTTGGGCTTCGCCAGCATCTAGGTTCTGACCAATGGCGGCAATTTTGCCGTTCTCTATTAAAATATCGCCGACAGTATCCATACCTTCTGCCGGATTTATGATTCGTCCACCTTTAATTAGCAGCTTCAATGTGAGTCCCTCCCATCAACACTAAAAATAGCAACGCCATTCTGACTGCCAAACCATTTTTCACCTGTTCTTGGATTGCCGATTGTTCACTATAGGCAATGTCTGGAGCAATTTCCAGACCGCGGTTCATCGGACCAGGATGCATCAAAAGCGCATCTGGCTTGGCTAACGCTAACCTGGCAGCATTAACACCAAAGAGGCGAGCATACTCTCTGGCCGAGGGGAACAAGCCTTTTTTCTGCCGCTCGCGCTGAATCCGCAACACATTAACAACATCGGCTTGGTCAAGCGCCTCTTCAATCCGGTTGTGTACCTTTACACCGATTTTTTCTATATCGCGTGGCA
>JAGGAA010000298.1 GCA_017889675.1 Bacillota bacterium
CAGCACGCCAGGTGCTATTGGTTATGTTGATGCCGCTTATGCCGACCAATCGGTAAAAGCGCTGGCTTATAATGGTGTTAAATATAGTATCAATGACGTGATCAGCGGCAAATATCCGGTATTCACCTATGGCCGTATGTTTACCAAAGGTGAGCCGACAGGTGCAGTAAAAGCGTTCATTGATTATGCAACAAGCAAAGAATTCCAAGAGGCGTATGCTGAGAAAAATGGTTTTGTGCCTATTACAAAAATGAAGTAGTTTTCTAAAAAACAACTGAATAGTTTGTAATCAAAAGCCTTGAACCTTGTGGTTCAGGGCTTTTGTAACCTTAACACAATCTTAACATTGCATTAACAAAGTGAGAGATACTAGTAAAGTATAATTGAGGCAACGAACTATATTAGACAGGATGTGACTTTTTGATGGCAACAACTGCTGACAACCGAGAGCATCAGCGAAAACTGCTATATGACCGTTATGTACGCTACCTATTTATTACCAGTGCTTTTCTTATGACGGTAATTATATTGTCGATTATTGTTTTTGTAGGTCAACAAGGGTTGGCCACCTTTAAAGATGTCAGTCCAATGGAATTTTTCCTATCCTCTAAATGGGATCCGACAGAAGGAAAATATGGCGCTTTGAGCTTTATTACGGGCTCGGTGTATGTCACTGTACTGGCTGTATTGTTTGGTGCGCCGCTCGGGCTGGCTGGAGCCATTTTTATGGCTAAGATTGCGCCAGACTGGCTGCGTGAGATCATGCGTCCAGCTACAGATCTGTATGTTGCCATTCCCTCGGTTGTATACGGTTATGTCGGATTAACTTTGCTAGTTCCCTTTATTCGCGAGTTTTTCCACGTTAATACCGGCTTTGGCTTATTCGCGGCCGCACTGATTCTTGCAATTATGATATTGCCGACAATTATCAGTATTTCCGAAGATGCCCTGAGGGCTGTACCTAAGACCTTGGAAGAAGCCTCATTGGCTTTAGGGGCTACTCGGTGGCAGACCATTGCTAAGGTGCTATTGCCTTCGGCGTTACCTGGAATTTTGACAGCCATCATTTTAGCTATGGCTCGAGCGATTGGTGAGACCATGGCAGTGCAAATGGTGATCGGTAATACACCGCAAATGGCAAAATCGCTGTTTACACCGACATCGACTCTCCCTAGTGAAATTGTTGTGGAAATGGGTAATACGCCTTTTGATTCAGCCTGGGGAAATTCCTTGTTTTTAATGGCTTTGGTTCTACTGATTATATCGCTTGTGATGATTTTAGTTATTAGACAGATTGCAGCAAGGAGGATGGCGTAATGTCGTTAGCACGAAGTCAGGATAAATTGGCTACCGCTGTTATGTGGTTGGCCGGTATGCTTATTTTGCTCATATTAGTTACTTTTCTAGGATACATGTTGATCAAAGGCTTACCGGTTTTGAGTTGGGATTTTATCACAGGTAAGTCTAGTGACATTAACGCCGGTGGCGGTGTTGGTCCACAGTTGTTTAACTCGTTTTATATACTCGGTCTGTCGATGTTGTTTTCCATTCCTGCGGCGGTGGGCGCGGGAATATATCTCGCCGAATATGCTGGTAATGACCGGCTGACAGACATGATTCGCTTAAGTACCGAGAGTTTGGCTACTGTTCCATCAATTGTGCTGGGTTTGTTTGGTATGATTATCTTTGTCAATATATTTGGCATGGGGTTTAGTATTATTGGTGGTTCGCTTACCTTGATGTTGTTAAACCTGCCGGTGCTGGTGCGGGTAACGGAAGAATCTATTCGTACTGTGCCTGCTTATTATCGTGAAGCCAGTCTGGCGCTGGGGGCAACCAAGTGGCAGACTATTTGGCGGGTAGTATTGCCAAACGCTATGCCGGGCATCATTACCGGTATTACATTAACAGCTGGCCGGGCGCTGGGGGAAACCGCCATTTTGATATTTACTGCCGGTACTACAGTATCGCGTACCATACCTGATTTTAATGTTATGGCTGCTGGCGAAACGTTGGCAGTGCATATGTGGTATGTTATGGCTGTCGGTCTCGTACCTGACCGGGTAGCAGTTGCCGATGGTACTGGTGCATTGTTAATTATAACAATTTTAATTTTTAACTTAATGTTTGCATTGCCTAGTAAATATATCCAACGAAAAATGGCCAGTGGAGGTCATTAACAAAAGAAGTCCTGAGCTTATAGCTCAGGACTTCTTTTGTTAATTTCAGCATCTTCGAGCGGTTTTAACTTTTTGGCTTTAGCTGCTGCTTTTTTTACTTTAGTCCATGCTCTGTCCCAACTTTCGATGGCGGCAGTTGATTTGGCTAGCTGCCAACCGATGATCAGCCCGGCATCATGGTGGGTGAGGCGGCTGGCAGAGGCTTTGACAAGTTCTTGTAATAGGGGCGGGGTAAAGGTAATATCCTGAATTCTTCCTAACATATCTTGGAGTTGTTCTAAACGTTGGGTGAGTAAGCGGGTGTTGTCAGGCAGGATAGGTGTTAGCGATTCCAGCGTATACCGCAAGCGTTTGCTGGCAATTCGCAGCTCATGGGCGGCACTGAGGTCAGTAATATCTAGTGTATCACCTTGTTCGATAAAGCGGGCGAGCCAGTGAGTCAATCGCTCCAGGACAAATTTTTTACAGGCTAGCTGTGGTTCGTCGGCAGCTGGGGCAGGACAGTTATCGATAAAAGCCCACAGACCTAATAATACGGGTGTGCATTGACCAGCGGCAACTTCGGTATAGAGGTGGGCTCTTGATGATTGGCATTTGTTGGCAATTAAGGTGGTCAAAGCAGGTTTGCCGGCCTGCTGAGAAAGCAGTTGTGTCAGAGTAAGCCTTAGTTCATTCCAGATTAGACGGAATACATCAAGATCGCGCACATGGCCCAGCTTATAACTCCAGGTGGTGAGGCGGGCTTGCCAAGCGGTATATTCCTCGTTAGGCAGCAGCGGCTTGGCAAGCTGAAACAACGCTCGCAGTCTACGCAAGGCTACCCGAAAGTCGTGTATTGTTT
>JAGGAA010000299.1 GCA_017889675.1 Bacillota bacterium
TAAAGGGCACAACTTCACTGCCAAATATTGCTACCAGCCAACGAATAGGGCGGACAAAGCGCATATCTAAATCGCCCCAACGCATGTTCTTGGGAAATGATAAACTGTTTATAATATCAGTTAACAGGGATGGTAAAAGCTCAACAACCGGGCGGCCCTGCTCTTGGACAATAGCATATACATACTCATCTTTAACCACCAATGCCGCAGGATCAACACCCTGTCCCCGGGCAAAGCCTAAGGCAGCTTTGGTGGGCGCACCATCTTGACCAAAAGCAATCTTTACTGAGGGCCCCTTGTTTTCACTATGTTTATCGGTTTGAGCGATAGCCACATCTTTTACAATAACCGCTAAACGGCGCGGTGTGCCAACAGCCCTAACCTCACCATAGCTGATTCTAAGTTCTGTTAGTTTAGCTTTTGCCGTATTTTCCAATTGCGCTAATGCCGCAGGCATAAACTTGGCTGGTATTTCTTCTGTGCCAATTTCTAATAGTACATCTTTGGTCATGATTACTTACCTCCCTTTAGGAGTGGATAACCCAGTTTCTCACGTTGCTCCAGATAGCCCTGTGCGCACAGTCGTGCCAAGTTGCGTACTCGACCAATAAATCCAGTACGTTCACTGACACTGATAGCACCACGAGCGTCTAGGAGATTAAAACTGTGAGAACATTTTAAAACATAATCATAAGCAGGCAGCACGTAACCTAGTTCAATAATCCGAATAGCTTCTTTTTCGTACATATCAAACAGGGTAAATAACATCTTTGTATCGGCAATTTCAAAATTATAATGAGAATGTTCTACTTCATTACGATGGAAGACATCACCATAGGTAATGCCTGCTATCCATTCAATATCAAAAACATTTTCTTTGCCTTGAATATACATAGCTAAACGTTCCAGGCCATAGGTAATTTCTACAGCTACTGGTTTAACATCAATACTTCCCACTTGCTGGAAATAAGTAAACTGAGTAATTTCCATACCATCCAGCCATACTTCCCAGCCTAGGCCCCAAGCGCCCAAGGTCGGCGATTCCCAGTTATCTTCAACAAAACGAATGTCATGTTTAGCTGGATCAATTCCCAGTTTGGCCAAACTAGCCAAATACAACTCTTGAATATTGGCTGGTGACGGCTTCATAATGACTTGATACTGGTGATGCTGATACAGACGGTTAGGGTTATCGCCATAACGCCCGTCAGCCGGACGGCGTGACGGCTCAACATACGATACATTCCATGGTTCGGGCCCTAACGCCCGGAGGAATGTTGCCGGATTCATGGTTCCTGCCCCTTTTTCCACATCATAAGGTTGTTGAATAATACAATGTTGCTCAGCCCAGAAATTTTGTAGAGTCAGGATTATCTCCTGGAATGTCATAATTTTACCTCCTAGCAATAAATAAAAACATCTCGTCCCTGTAACTTGTATTTAAGTTACAGGGACGAGATGTTTTTCCCGCGGTTCCACCCTGATTGGACGCGAAAAACGCCCCACCTCAAAGTATAGCAAGCTTTACTTTCTCACAAAATCAATTTCCAATGCAGAACATGTATCTGAACATTTTCGAATCAACCTGGAGATTTCCTCTTGCAGCTTGGGAAGGCCTTTCACCTTTTGTAATACCAGGCTTTCACTCTCCCTGGTTCGCTGCCATATAAAAGGTTACTTATTTCCCGCATTGCCGTAATTTTCATTGATGTTAAAAAAACAAAATATTTCTTGAATATATACTTTTGACCCTCGTAGGGCCTTCTTAATGCAATTAGTATATCACAATAAATATATATAATACAAGCTTTCCAGGTTTTTTGAGGGACTTACCATGATAATTTTTTAACAGAAATATAAGAGAAAAGGCACAAAGAAATCCCTCGGTTTCCCGAGGGCTACGCAAGCTACTCTTGCTTTCTTTCCAAAGTGCTTGCAATACGCTGCAGCGCTTTATTTATGCCGGTCAACTGCATTAGTACATAGATAACTACGACACCATATAAAATCATAAATATCATCCCAAACGGGAAGAAACCGCTGTAACCATAGCCCATCAATTTCTATCACTCCTTTTTATTTAGGTAGGATGAGCAGAAACCACGGATTTATACTATTGAGTATAAAAAGTTGACCACCGCTGAAAGGCACGCGGCTAAAACAACTATTTAAACTCTCCATTATTTCGTAACTGCATATTATGTAATATCAGAGTAATGGAGGTTTAGCTTTATGAAGAATATCCTACTCAAAGAATATCCTGAGATAACCGAATGGGACGAACAACCAGACAGGCGTCAGTGTTGTATCCCGTTCAATTGCCGTCCGTATCATTGCAAACCATATTATTGCAGACCGTATCGACTATGCCGACCGTTTGACTGCTGTAATCCGCATGTAATTTTATGGCCTACTTAGAAAAAAAGCGCACCCCTTCAGATATCACTACCATAGGAATGTGATCCGGGAAAACAACGCCAATCAGTATAACGGCCTGGCATTTGGTTAAACTAAGTATATATTCTTTTCCTCTCTCTCTTGTTGCGCCGCCACCCTGCGGCGTTATTTTTTTACTTCTGAAGCTAGCAAATGTTACCCTAATACACAATTGTGCATTAGTTACTTTAAGCTCTTTTTTCGTCCATAAAAAACACTCCTCAGATATTTATCCAAGAAGTGTTCTAATTATGTCTCGCCATTGCCGTGATTTAATTTAAAATATAGCAACCGTCACGAGGACTTGTCCACCTCATCTTGCGTCTCTTTCTTATCAGCGTCAGCCATCTCCTCGTCACGTACCACCTCAATAGTACACCGCTTAAACACAGCCACTAAGACGCCCACAGCGGCCAGCTGCGGCAGAACCACAGCACCAATAGCGCCAAGAGCTACCGGTATCTCTGCCAACACCCGCCCCTCGTGCTTAATGCGGATCTTGTTAACATTGCCTTCGCGAATAAGTTCTTTCACCTTGTCCATGACTTCGGTAGAGCGCACTGAAAATTCTTCTGTC
>JAGGAA010000007.1 GCA_017889675.1 Bacillota bacterium
GGCAATCTTATGAAAATGCGCGAAGCTGAAGGCACCAATATTGAGCAGGATCTATTAGCACGGGTTGATAAGCTCCAGACATATGTTGCAACAGTAGAAGCAAGGGCACCGCAAATTCTTGTCGAATACCGGGAAAAATTATTATCCCGTATGCGAGAATTACTAGGCGCTGTAGGGGCTGAGCCTGATGAGACCAGATTACTCCAGGAAACAGCCATATTTGCTGACAGGACTAATTTTACCGAAGAAATTGTTCGACTTAAAAGCCATTTGGCACAATTTCACACAACAGTTAAATCTTCTGAGGCGGTGGGGCGCAAACTCGATTTTATTGTACAAGAAATAAACCGGGAGACGAATACCATTGCTTCCAAAGCCAACGATTCTAACATTGCCAATGTTGTTGTTGAAATTAAAAGTGAAATAGAGAAGGTCAGAGAGCAAATCCAAAACATAGAGTAATATAAAAACATTACATCAAAAAATAGCCTATAAAATTATAGGAGGAGTTATAATGGATATAAAATTAATAAATATTGGCTTTGGCAATATTGTCTCGGCTAATCGGATTATCTCTATTGTCAGCCCGGAATCAGCCCCCATAAAACGAATTATTCAGGAAGCACGTGATCGGGGTATGCTTATTGATGCTACATATGGCCGCCGCACCCGCGCTGTAATTATTACCGACAGTGATCATGTTATTTTATCAGCAGTACAACCTGAAACAGTAGCTCATCGCTTGACTAGCAAAGATACTACTGATGAACCTGCTGAATAAGATCGGAAAGGAGACAGCCTATGCCTCAACAAGGAATATTAATAGTTGTTTCCGGCCCTTCTGGCACTGGTAAAGGCACAGTTTGTCGCGAACTGCTGCGTAGCAATTCTCATTTGAAATATTCTATATCAGCTACAACCCGGTCGCCCCGAGCAGGAGAAGTGGATGGAATAAATTATCTATTTGTTGCCAAAGATCAGTTTAGAAAGATGATTGACAATGATGACCTCTTGGAATGGGCCGAAGTCTACGGTAATTTTTATGGGACACCACGTCACTATGTTCTTGAGCAGTTACATAAGGGATATGATGTTGTATTAGAAATAGATACACAAGGTGCCATGAAAGTAAAAGAAAAATTTCCGGAAGGTGTATATATATATATTATTCCACCTTCACTGGATGAACTTGCTAACAGGATTTACAAACGTGGTACTGATAGCATTGATGTCATCAAAAAACGCCTACAATGTGCTAGTGGTGAGCTCTCTTTGGCACAGAACTATCACTATATTGTAATGAATGATCAAGTAGCGGCAGCTGTCCAAAAAGTGGAGATCATTATTGCCGCTGAAAAACTGAGGGCAGAACGCAACACCGCATTAATTGATAATCTCTATAGTGCTGGTTGTGTTGTCAATGAGGTCCCAACACTATAATAATAATAAGTTAGGGGAAACGCTATGATAAATCCGTCGCTAGATTCTTTGGTAAAAAAGGTTGACAGTAAATACACATTGGTAGTATTAGCCGCCAAACGGGCGCGAGAAATTATGGATGGACAGCAGCCGCTTATTGAATGCAAATCCAACAAACCAGTGACAATTGCGCTGGAAGAAGTTGCTCAAGGGAAAATCACCTATGAACGCACTAAAACTGGTATTAAATAGGAGTCAATGATGTCTTTAGGTCAAAACATTGTTATGGGAGTTAGCGGTGGAATCGCAGCCTACAAGGCAGTTGAGGTTGTCAGCCGTTTGAAAAAAGCGGGTTGTAACGTCAACATTATCATGACCAAAGCGGCCACAGAGTTTGTCACACCGTTAACTTTTCGTGAACTTAGCGGTAATCCGGTAGTAACTGATATGTGGGAAGAGCCCAAAACTTGGAACGTGCAGCACATTGCCTTAGCTAACTGGGCGGATGTGTTTCTTGTTGTACCTGCTACCGCCAATATTATTGGGAAAATAGCCAATGGTATTGCTGATGATATGCTTACCACTACCATTATGGCTACAAAAGCCCCAATAATAGTAGCACCGGCTATGAATACCAATATGTATCTCAACCCGGTTACTCAGCAGAATTTAACCAAATTGGCAGGGTTAGGTTATCATATTATAGAACCTGCTGTCGGCTTATTGGCATGTGGTGTTGAGGGACCAGGCCGTTTACCAGAACCGTTAGTAATCGTCGATAAAGTTATTGCTTTGTTGCAAAACTGCCGAGATTTGCAAGGCAAACGTATATTAATTACAGCGGCCGGTACGCGTGAGGCCATTGACCCTGTCAGATATATTGGTAACCGTTCGAGCGGTAAGATGGGATACGCTCTTGCCGGGGTAGCAGCTAGACGGGGCGCTGAAGTCATACTTGTTTCTGGTCCATCAAGCCTACCAACTCCACTGGGGGTAACTATTAAACGAGTAGAAACAGCGGCCCAAATGCAGGCTGCTGTTCTTGACGAATTTGATACTGTCGATATTGTAATCAAAGCTGCAGCTGTCGCAGATTACCGACCTGAAATGGTAGCTGAACAAAAAATAAAGAAGACAGGGGATACCTTAACCATTAATCTCGTTAGAAATCCAGATATTTTATTTGAGTTGGGGCAAAAGAAAAAACAGCAATTATTAATTGGCTTTGCTGCTGAAACCGAAGACCTTATGACTCACGCCCAGGAGAAATTAACCAAGAAAAATCTTGACATGATTGTTGCTAATGATGTGACCCTCCCTGGAGCTGGTTTCAATATTGATACCAACATTGTAAAAATTATACATAAAAACGGTGATATAGAAGAACTACCGCAGCTTAGCAAACAGCAAATAGCAGAAATTCTTATAGACAAAATTAACAAAATGCTGACAAAATCTACTTGATTTTTTTTTATATTTAGTTTAAAATTTCTTTGATGTGACAATTGCATATACTATACTCATCAAGAGTTGGTGGAGGGACTGGCCCGATGAAACCGCGGCAACCATTTAGCATATTTATGCTAAAAACGGTGCCAATTCCGGCGGTAAACCGCGAGATGGGAGTGAAAAATCACACCTCCCTTTGTGGGAGTTTCTTTTTTTAGTAACTAGTTAGGAGGGATTATATTTATGGCAACAAAACGTGTGCTGTTTACATCAGAGTCTGTAACTGAAGGCCATCCGGATAAGATTGCTGACCAAATTTCCGACAGTGTGCTTGACGCTATTATAGCTCAAGATCCTGAGGCCCGGGTAGCCTGTGAAACATTAGTTACTACTGGTATTGTACATGTAGTAGGTGAGATCAGCACTAAGTGCTATGTTGACATTCCCAAAATTGTGCGTGAAACTATTAAAAGTATTGGTTACACGCGTGCCAAGTATGGTTTTGATGGCGAAACCTGCGGTGTCTTACTATCTATTGACGAACAATCGGTTGATATTGCTTTGGGTGTAGACAAGGCGCTTGAAGCCAAGCAGGGTGACATGGATGCCATTGATGCTATTGGCGCCGGTGACCAAGGCATGATGTTCGGTTACGCTACTAACGAAACCCCGGAATTTATGCCGTTACCAATCGCCTTAGCACATAAAATGGCACGTCGATTGTCAGAAGTGCGTAAAAATGGCGATCTGAGTTATCTGCGTCCAGATGGTAAAACCCAGGTCACTGTTGAATATGAAGATGGCAAACCGGTACGGGTTGATACCATCGTAATTTCAACTCAGCATAGTCCTGACGTTGATCGGGAAACTATCGAAAAAGACCTTATAGCTAACGTAATAAATCCCATAGTTCCCCAAGAGCTATTAGATGACAAAACCAAATACTATATTAACCCAACCGGTCGATTTGTCGTGGGTGGCCCGCAAGGCGATTCAGGCTTAACCGGACGTAAAATAATAGTTGATACCTATGGCGGTATGGCTCGGCATGGCGGCGGTGCTTTTTCCGGTAAAGATCCCACAAAAGTTGACCGGTCTGGTGCCTATGCGGCCCGCTATGTTGCTAAAAATGTAGTTGCTGCAGGACTAGCCGACAAATGCGAAATTCAATTGGCCTACGCCATTGGCATTGCTCGTCCAGTATCTGTTATGGTGGAAACTTTTGGGACTGGTAAAATTCCAGAAGATAAAATTGTTGCACTTATCAACAAGCATTTTGACTTACGACCTGCGGGTATAATTAAGTCGCTTGATCTTAGACGTCCTCTTTATCGTCAGACTGCTGCCTATGGTCACTTTGGTCGTACTGATGTAGATTTGCCTTGGGAACACATTGATAAAGCCGAACTTCTTCACAAAGAGGCCAATATCTAAACTTATTAATTATTGGTCAATGGTAATACTAATATTGCTGGACATTCAATTCAGTTTAAAGGAGGTATTTCATTGGCTGCTCAAAAAAATATTACAGAATCTGTTTACCGCGTTGGCGGTCTTAAAGGTGACCACTGCCGGGATCGTATTGAACATACGTTATCCCACCTTTATGGTGTTTCCTCAGTTAAGGTGGACATGGCTTCCCAGCAAGTTGTGGTTAGCCACGATGAAACTGTAAATTCTAGCGGATATATTGAAGAGACATTACAATCACTTGGCTATTCAGTTCAAGAATAGGAGTAAGTAACCAAATGAAACTTCATTTTTCTCCGCTAAGAAGACGCCGGATTAAACGTTTTTTTAAACGTTTGCCGATGGACACCGGGCTTGATTGGGAAATGGCCGCTCATTACCAGGAAAAACCGGTAGCAGGTATTTGATAGTTAAAAGCGAATATATACTTTTAGTTAAAAAGGGGACTGAACAAGTCCTCTTCTCTTTATCTAAATAAGAAATGAACTTTAGGTGAAAAAATGTCAAATACCGCTCAAATAATTGTAAATATTCCCACCCGCAGCATTAATAAACCCTTTTCTTATCTTATTCCCGCCCATTTATCATTTGTGGCTATAGGCTGGCGTGTGCTTGTGCCATTTGGTAATAGGAAGATAGAGGGCTTTATTGTCGGCTTAGAGGAGGAAAGTATCCCAGGCTTAAAGTCCATTCTTGATGTTCTAGATGATTATCCATGGTTTGATAATAATATGTTAGAAACTGCTAAATGGCTAAGTAACTATTACCTATGCTCTTTAGCTGAAGCAATGCGGTTGTTTATTCCTGGTCAATCAGGCATCAAAACTCAAAAAGCTTATCAGGCACCGCTTGCGCTTGAGGGGGAGTATCCCGCAGCTTTACTAAGCAATAAACCAAAAGAATACCACTTGATGCTCACTTATATCTATGAACATGGTCCGGTCACGCTGAACGACCTTACTAGACGATTCACCTGTATAGATGATATGATAAAATTCTTTTTACAGCATAAGCTAATTGTAGCTGCTGATACTGTCAGCAAGCGTGGTAGGGCCACTTCAACAATGATTATTAAGTTGGCCGTAAGCAGGGAGCTTGCTGCTCAAATGGAAGAAACTCTGCCAAAAAGCAAAACTGCCCAACACCGCTTACTCAATGCGTTATTAGTTACGCAAGAACTTACTTCAGTTCAGTTACGCAGTCTTTCTATTACCCAGGCCACTGTGAAAAAACTAGCTGAGCAAGGTCTTGTTACTACCCGCAATGTGCCCATATTTCGTAATAGCTATGCTGGAAGTCACCAAACAGCTAACGAATTGAAATTAACCCAAGAGCAGTTACTGGCTTTACAGCAAATTATTCCAGCTATAAATGCCGGCGTTTATACATCTTTTTTGATTCACGGTGTTACCGGCAGTGGTAAAACCCAGGTCTATATCAAAGCAGTAGCCGAAGCACGGCGTCTCGACCGCCAAGCTATCGTCTTGGTACCTGAAATAGCTTTAACAAGCCAGATTGTCGCTCGTTTCAAAGCGGCGTTTGGTGATGACGTAGTAGTTATGCATAGTAAACTTTCGGTAGGTGAGCGGTATGATGCCTGGCGACGACTCCAGGCCGGGCAAGCCGGAATTGTAATTGGCGCTCGTTCAGCATTATTTGCACCAGTTAGTCATTTAGGCCTGATTATTATTGATGAAGAACATGAGTTTACCTATAAGCAGGAGGAAACACCCCGTTACCATGCCCGGGAGGTGGCGGCAGCTAGAGCTAGGTTTGCTGGAGCTACTGTTATCCTTGGTAGTGCTACACCGGCTATTGAAACCTATTACGATGCATTACAGGGAAAACATAGCTTACTGCCGATGAACAAACGGGTGGATGATACGCCAATGCCGCCAGTTACTCTTGTTGATATGCGCCAAGAGCTAGCACAGGGGCGCCGCAGTGTCATCTCGCTGCCTTTGCAGGTCATGTTGACCGAAATTCTAGCGAAAAAGGAACAGGCTATCATTCTGCTTAACCGTCGCGGCTATTCCACATTTGTTCTATGCCGTGAGTGCGGTCATGTCCTTAAATGCAACCATTGCGATATCTCGCTTGTTTACCATGCACCTACCCGTATTTTACGCTGCCATTATTGTCAAGAACGGCATGCAGTACCAGATGTTTGTCCTGAATGCGGCAGCCGATATATCCGTTATTTTGGTACTGGCACCCAGAAGGTGGAAGAGGCTCTGAACGAGTTATTCCCCTTAGCTAAAATTGTCCGGATGGATCAAGATACTACCAGTCGCAAACTGGCTCATGACAAGATTCTCTCTGCGTTTGCTGCAGGTAGCTATGACATTCTGCTAGGTACGCAAATGGTGGCTAAAGGCCATGATATCCCCAATGTAACGGCAGTTGGTATTATTTCAGCAGATACAGCGCTCAACTTACCAGACTTTCGGGCAGCTGAAAAAACCTTTGCTCTGTTAACCCAAGCAGCAGGGAGAGCCGGACGTGGTAGCAAAGCTGGAAGAGTAGTTATGCAAACCTATAATCCAGAACATTATGCGATTACTGCCGGCGCAGAGCATAATTATCTGGGATTTTATCAACAAGAGCTGGTCTTTCGCCAGCAATTAGGTTACCCGCCATTTGCGAATCTGATAAAACTAACAGTACAAGCTAGTGACGAAACCATCGTCCATCGTCATGCTAACCAGTTAGCCGCCGAACTCACGCAGGCATTGGCAAAGCTGGACGCTTCCATTATTGGGCCGTTTCCAGCTGCGGTAAATAAGGTTAAAGATATTTTTCGAATAAATATTCTTATTAAAACCCAAGATTTACCCACAATAACTAAACAAATTGGCACGATGAGCATAGCTAATCAAAAAAATATTATTGTTGATATTGACCCTGTTAATGTTCTTTAGTTTAGAAGAACTACTTTCGTGCTGCGCTAATCTATGGTAAAATTTTTTTGATAGTCTGATAAGGTAAGGAGGTACACAATGCCAGTAATGGAAATAAGAAAAGCAGGCGACAGGGTTTTGAAAGAAATTGCTGCACCTGTAGAAAAGATTGACCGAAAAATAAAACACTTACTTGATAATATGGCTGAAACCATGTACTCTGCCGATGGCGTAGGGCTAGCTGCACCGCAGGTTGGTGTTTCTTTAAGGCTAGTCGTCATTGATGTTGGCGAAGGTATTATCGAGCTTATTAATCCTGAAATTATTGCCTGCGAAGGCAGTGAAGAGGGGACTGAAGGCTGTTTAAGTGTTCCTGGCATGTATGGTGAAGTGGAACGATATGCCACGGTAACAGTGGAAGCACTAAACAGAGCTGGTAAAACCATTCGGATTAACGGTTCAGGTCTGTTAGCACGGGCATTTCAGCATGAAATAGACCATCTTAAGGGTATTTTGTTTATTGAACTGGCGAAAACCATACACAAGGGGTAGGTTACATGAAAAAATTACGTACGGTATTTATGGGAACACCTGATTTTGCTGTACCTTGCTTAGATATGTTGGTTAGGGAGGGTTATCCCATAGACGCAGTTATCACTCAACCTGACCGACCTAAGGGACGCGGACAGAAACTGATGTATTCGCCTGTTAAGGTTGCGGCGTTAAACTACAATCTTTCTATAATACAGCCAGACAATATTAAAAATGATGATTTTTATAATCAGATTGCGGCCCTTACACCTGATGTTATAATTGTTATCGCTTTTGGCCAGTTTTTGCCCAAAAGGCTCTTAGATTTGCCACGTTATGGCTGCATTAACGTGCATGCTTCACTTTTACCTAAATATCGCGGCTCAGCCCCCATTCACTGGGCTATAATCAACGGAGAACTAATGAGTGGCATTACTACCATGTATATGGATGTCGGTATGGATACAGGTGATATGATCACAAAGGCCGAAATACCAATCCTGCCAGCTGATACCACCGGCAGCCTTCATGATAAATTACAAAACCTGGGTGCCGAGGTACTGGCAGGCACCTTGCAACAAATAGCAGATGGCACTGCACCGCGTGAGCCGCAAAATGACGCTGAGGCAACTTACGCTCAATTGCTTTGCCGCAATACCGAACGCATTGACTGGCACCAACCGGCAGTGGCTATTCATAACTTAATACGCGGACTCAATCCCTGGCCGGGAGCCTACTGCAAATACCAAAATAAATCACTAAAGATATGGCAGACTAGAATATATAATGAAGTAGCAGCCTGCTCTCAACCGGGACAAGTTGTCCAGTTAACCCAAGAAGGGCTGGTTGTTGAAACTGGCAAAGGAACAATTGAGTTGCTAGAAGTACAGCCTGAATCGAAACGGCGCATGCAGGCAAGCAACTTTGTTTGTGGTTACTCCCTTACAACAGGCAATATGTTTGAATGAGAAGGTAACAGTTATGATTGAAATAATGAATAGACCTCGTAAACGTTTGTTTTTAACACTAATTCTTATTAGTTTAGTCTTGGCAACTGTTTCGAGTTACGGTATATGGGTCGTTAGTATGCCAGGCTTAAGTAATATCAGCACCTACTTACCGATGATACTAGGTACGCTTTTAGCAACCGTTATTTTAGCGATTGCCTGTGGTGTTATTGGTATTATACTGGCTATTTTAGGATTTAGGACATTAGGAATTTTCCAAGGTCTAGCATGGTCGGCCATCAATCTGCTGTTTCCAGTGGCGATCTCTATTGGCAAGTTGTTTGATGTAGGCAAGGAACGGATTGAACGTTCGTTTATTGAAGTAAGCAACCATTTAATCAAGCAAAAGGGGATAATGGTACAACCAGACAAACTGCTGATTATGACCCCACACTGCTTGCAACAGGAAAGCTGCCCGTATAAAATTACGCGTGATGTAGCGAATTGCCACCACTGTGGCAAATGCCAGATTGGCGATTTAGTGACACTTGCCGAAAGCTATGGTGTTCATTTGGCAGTAGTAACTGGCGGTACTCTAGCCCGCAAGGTAATAAAGACCATCCGTCCACAAGCTGTGCTGGCGATTGCCTGTGAACGCGATCTTACGAGTGGTATTCAAGACGTTTTTCCGTTACCGGTAATTGGCGTTCTCAATCAACGGCCATTTGGTCCTTGTTGCAACACGCGTGTTAATCTTGCTAAAGTGGAAGAAGCTATCCAAAACTTTTTACCCAAAGATATTTCGAGAAAAAATAAAGATGGTGCATTAACATGACTAATAAAGTAAATGCTCGGGAAATTGCTCTAAAAATACTTAATGATGTCGAAAATAATGGTGCCTATGCTAATATCGCCTTGGCACAAGAGATAAACCGTCGAACAATTAATGGAGAACTTACCGATCAGGACCGGCGGTTTATTACTGAGCTCGTATATGGTACTGTTAAGACTGGCGCTACTTTGGATTGGATGCTCAGTTGCTATTTGAGCCGTTCACTTGCCAAAGTAGCGCCTATTATTAAAAATATTTTACGGCTAGGAATGTACCAGCTCTTTTATCTTGAAAAAGTACCCGCATCGGCAGCCTGCAATCAGGCTGTTGAATTGGCAAAAAAATATGGTCATGCTGGTACAGTTAAATTTGTTAATGGCGTTTTGCGTAATGCTGCCCGCAGTCCGGAAAAAATCGTTTATCCAAACAAGGACAAACACCCTGTTACATATCTTGCCCTCACATACTTTCATCCTGAGTGGCTTATCGAGCGCTGGGTTAAACGTTTAGGTGTGTCGGCTTGTGAAGAATTGTGTCAAACCAATAATACAGTGCCGCCGCTTTCAATTCGCACTAATACCATCAGAATAAACCGTGATGCACTCCTTGAGCGTTTGGCAGAAGAGGGCGTACAATGCCAAGTGTCAAACTGGACACCTGAAGGTATTGTCTGTCATGAACATCCAAGTCTTGGTACTCTTAAGTCTCTGCAAGAAGGATTATTTCAGGTACAAGATGAAAGTTCTATGTTGGTAGCACACATTCTTGATCCTCAACCAGGCGAATTCATAATTGATGCCTGTGGTGCTCCCGGTGGCAAAACTACCCATATCGCGGCCTTGATGAATAATACCGGTCAGGTTTTGTCTACTGATATTTACGAACATAAATTAGCACTTACCCGCGCAAACGCTGAGCGATTGGCATTAACAAACATTGAGACTAAGGCTCTAGATGCCGTTAATCTAGGTACTATATATCCACACAAGGCTGATAGAGTACTTGTAGATGCCCCGTGTTCAGGTCTTGGAGTACTACGGCGCAAACCGGATGCCCGTTGGCGCAAATCTGAGGACATTTTGCGAGATCTGCCTACCTTACAGGCAGCTATCTTAGCAAGTGCTGCTCAGTGTGTAAAACCTGGTGGGGTATTAGTTTATAGCACCTGCACAACTGAACCTGCAGAAAACCAGGATATTGTTAATGCCTTTTTGCAGGCCAATCCTGCATTCATACTGGAAACTACCGGTCAATATCTGCCTGTAGCTAAAAGGTCTGAACCTATGATTCAACTGTGGCCACACACCGACGGGGTGGACGGGTTCTTCATTGCCCGTATGATACGGCAAAAATAAGGCGGTAACAACTATGACAACCAACGTAAAAACAGATTTATTCGGTTTATTCGCTCCTGAGATTGCTGAACTAATAAAACCGTTGGGGTTACAATCCTACCGGGGCAAACAAATTGCCGAATGGTTATATAAACATAATATACGTCAGTTTGCGTCTATGACCAACATAGCCAAAGACCAACGCGCTAGCTTGGATAATAGTTTTACTATTACGCAAGTTAGCCTCAAGGCAGAACAGCATTCGGTTGATGGGAAAACAAGCAAATTTTTACTGTCTTTTTCTGATGATATGGCCGTAGAGACTGTTCTTATGCGTCATACCTATGGTAATAGTGTTTGCGTATCTACCCAGGTAGGTTGCGCGATGGGTTGTACTTTCTGTGCTTCGACACTTAATGGCTTGGTGCGGAACCTTACCGGTGGTGAAATATTGGCGCAAATATTGTATATTACTGAGGTATTACAACAGCAAGAACAAAAAGTAGACTCGATTGTTCTTATGGGTTCAGGGGAACCGTTAGCCAACTTTGACAACGTTTTGCGCTTTATCCGGCTTATTCATGAAGATTATTGTCTAAACTTGAGTTACCGTAATATTACTCTATCGACTTGCGGACTTGTCTCTGAAATTGACAAGCTTACTGGTGAGAAATTACCGATCACCTTATCAATCTCATTACATGCACCTAATAATTCACTTAGAAGCAGTCTTATGCCTGTTAATAAACGTTATCCTCTAGAACAGGTTTTGGCAGCTAGCGATCGTTACGCCGCTGCAACCGGCAGACGGGTTACCTATGAATATACCTTGATTGCTGGCATTAATGATCAACCGTCACATGCCAAAGAACTAATAACACTTCTTAGAGGACGACTGGCAAACATCAATCTAATTCCTATAAATCCGGTACCAGAACGTGGCTTGCTACGTCCTTCAGTAAATGATATTATTCAATTTGAGCAACTATTGCAAAGAGGACGCCTTAATGTAACTGTCAGGCGAGAGATGGGTACTGATATTTCTGCTGCTTGTGGACAACTACGACATAAAGTATGTCGCAATGATGGTTGATTTTGACTAGACTACCAATATCGCGTATAATAAAAAAGAATTGATTTGTTAGCTCTGAATTTATTATGCAGTTTAGCGGGAGTGTTTTAAGTGAAGTTTGTCCGCAATATTGAAAACTTTTTTGAAAGATATATTGAAGGTTTTTTTAACAAACAGTTTTCTAGTAGTTTGCAGCCTATTGAAATTGCCAAACAATTAGCAAGGGAGATGGAAGACGAGCGTACAGTCGGTGTTTCCCACGTCTATGTGCCTAATCACTATGCGATATATGTAAATCATGAAGACTATGGAAAGCTAGAATCATATGCTGAATCTGTATGCAGTGAATTGGCAGCTTACTTGATTGAGGAGAGCCGACGCAAAGGCTATACTATGGCAGGCGGACCTCAAATTGAACTTTTTGCTGATGAAAAGTTAGTTAAGCAGGCGTTTAGGGTTACGTCAAGTTTTATTGACACTTCCTGCGATGAAAGTGTCAACAGGTCTGAAAACACGTCAACAGCCAGTGACACCAAAGTATTTGATAAACTAGAACCGATGCACTTGCTATGTCCTGTGCAGCAACATTTTCATGGTTTCGTAACAGTGATTGAGGGGTTAGATGCCGGTTTAAAAGTGGGTTGCACGACCAACAGAATAAACATTGGCCGTCGCAACACAAACGAACTGCCACTTACAGACATGAACACTTCACGCTTGCACGCATACATTGTTTGTGAAGACAATAGCCATGTCATTCATGATGCTAAAAGCCTTAACGGGACTTATGTCGATGGAAACCGTATTACTCATAAGCATCTAAAAAACGGTGATAGAATAAAAGTAGGTAACACCGTTATTTTATATGAGGTGAAGTAAAATTGCCCGGTAAATTGCAGGTTTTTAATATGGTTGTAATAGCTTTGCAGTATAGCCTGGTAGTACTGCTCTATTACTTTTTGTACCGCGTAGTAAAGTTAGCGGCCCGCGACTTGGCTAGTTTGGCCATTGCTGATCTAACAGAAGGGGTTGTTTGGAACAAAGGGGAAAACGCCGCTGGTTTTTCTTCGCCTGCTAGATTAGTTGTAATTGATGATCGTCAGGAACTGCTACCACAGACGCTTTATACGATAGTCGACAGCTTAACCATTGGACGCAGTCAACACAATAATGTAGTTATTGATAATAGTTTTGTTTCACATGAACATGCTTGTATATCCAGGTTGAAACACAACTATATGCTGGCTGATTTAAACAGTACAAATGGTATAATTGTTAATGGTCAACAGTTAGAAGGAGAAACTGCCCTCGTAGATGGTGATATAATTCAAATTGGGGCAGTTACGCTTAAGTTTGAGAGGTGACTTCCATGCGGGCATTTGCACAGTCAGACATTGGTATGGTACGTAAAACCAATGAAGATAGTTATGTTTTTTTGCCACCACGCTTGTTTGTAGTTGCTGATGGCATGGGTGGGCATGTTGCCGGAGAAATTGCCAGCAACCTTGGAGCCAATACCATTCGGGAATACATAGAAAAAATCCCAATCCCAGCAGAGTGGGACCAGTCTTTAGAAGAAGCAATTGTTCAAGCGAATACCAGCATCTATCAAATGTCTCAAGATAAAAGTGAGTGCCAGGGGATGGGAACTACAGTTACCGCTGTATATATTGATAATGCGCAAATCTATTGGAGCCATGTAGGTGACAGCAGACTTTACCTAATCAGAGAAAATAAGCTACACCAAATAACTAATGATCATTCGCTGGTTTGGGAACTAATGCAAAATGGTAGTATCACTAGCGAGGAAGCGCAAGTTCATCCCCATCGCAATATATTAACAAGAGCTGTAGGGACTAGTGAAACGCTTTGTGTAGACTCAGGTAAGTTTTTATGGCAACCAGGCGATAATTTGTTATTATGTACTGATGGTTTAACCAATATGCTCAGTGAAGAAGCCATACTCAATATTTGCATCCAGCCTATCAGTCCACAAACAATTAGTAATACTCTTGTTGACCAAGCTAGGCAAGCAGGTGGGTATGATAATATTACCGCTATTTTTCTGCAAAATAGGAATTGACCATGAAATATGAAAAAAGAACTGAGCTTAGCCTGCTACTTATAGCCGGTCTCGTTTTACTAAATGGCTACCTTGCAGTAACACTGGCTAATCATCAGTTTTCCTATCAGGGTCTTAGTATTATTAGTGCTTTATTTGTTTTCTGGACACTTATTTCACTGACAATTCGCCGCTATTTTTCCTCAGCAGACCCGTTACTGTTGCCTTTGGCTGTATTTTTAGCTTCCATTGGGTTAACACTTATTCTAAGGCTGCGTCCTGATTTATTTATTCCACAGGCTATGTGGTTATCGGCAGGACTGATTGCTTTTATTATTACAGTCATTATTTTTCGCCAGCCGGAAGGTATTTCCCAATACAAATACCTTTGCGGCATAACAGGCATTATATTATTGGTGTTTACAATTGCATTTGGCGTTGATATCGGCGGTAATAAAAACTGGATTATCCTAGGTCCGGTAAGGTTTCAACCTGCAGAGTTCGCCAAATTGTTAATTATAATTTTTTTGGCTGCTTATTTGAGCGAGCGGCGTCAATTACTAACTTACGCTACCAGACATTATGGCCCGCTAACTTTGCCGCATCCGCGCTTTATTGCACCGCTTATGGTGCTGTGGGCGTTAACTATGGCTATGCTCATCGTCCAGCGCGATTTAGGTTCTGCTTTACTGTATTTTGGCACAACCGTAACAATGGCTTATATGGCAAGTGGTAGATGGAGTTATGTAGCTTTAGCGCTTTGTATGTTTTTTACAGGATCCGCCATATGTTATCTTATATTTCCTCACGTTCAAGTTAGAATTGATATCTGGTTAAATCCTTGGGCGGATCCGACTGGACGTTCATACCAGATTGTCCAGTCACTATTTGCTTTAGGTTCAGGCGGACTGTTAGGCAGCGGCTTAACTTTCGGTTATCCAAGCATTATCCCGGAAGTACATACCGACTTCATTTTTGCTGCTATTGGCGAAGAATTAGGACTAGCAGGTACTGCTGCAGTAATCATTGCCTATATCCTTATAGTCTACCGCGCATTTCGTGCAGCACTTGCTTCGCAAATACCGTTTACCATGCTACTAGCTGGCGGCTTAGGAGTACTTACTGCATTGCAGGTTTTTATTATTATCGGCGGTGTTACCAAATTTTTGCCACTAACAGGTATAACGCTGCCGCTGATAAGTTATGGTGGTAGCTCTATGGTCGCAAGCTTTATCCTGCTGGGTATGTTATTTGCTATATCGGAGGCGACAGCCACCCCATGAATATACATGACATTCCCCATAAGGCCATACGCAGGAGTATCCATAAAGCAGCGCTATTTTCTATTGCACTGTTGGTATTACTGCTCAGTTATGTAGTATATATTCAAGTTATTGAAAGTAATACTCTGGCTTTTCATCCGCTTAACCGCCGAACAGCAGAAACATCACGCAAAGTGGAACGAGGTCAAATTACTGATATTCATGGAAAAGTTCTGGCTCTAAGTAAGCTCTCACAACAAGAATATCAGCGAGAATATCCTTATGATGCCGTATTTTCCCATGTTGTTGGTTATGATAGTCCTAAGTATGGAAAAACAGGCATTGAAGGCATATATGATGGCTATTTATCAGGACAAATAAATCCTGAAAAACGCCTAGGTGCAATTAGTCAATTATTTGCAAACGGTGCTGGCAATACGGTTGTACTTACCGTTGATGCGCAGCTTCAGCAAGTTGCTTATCAGGCTCTTGGCAATCATCGTGGCGCAATTGTTGTCATGTCACCTAAAACAGGCGCGATATTGGCTATGGTTAGCCGCCCAAGCTTTGATCCAAACACGCTTGACACAACTTGGAATAGTATCTCACAAGCTGCAAGTAGTCCGCTCCTTAACCGGGCTGCACAAGGATTATATCCACCAGGTTCCATCATTAAAGTTATGATAGCTGAAGCCGCATTAGCCGAACAATTGGCTGATAAAAACCACCAATTTACCTGCAGCGGATCTCTCAAAATTGGTTCTGATTATACATTGACAGAATCTAATAATATAGCTCATGGCAAATTGAATCTGCGAGAAGCGTTAGCCGTTTCTTGTAACGTTACTTTTGGTCAGCTAGCACTTGATCTCGGCCGCACAAGAATGGCCAAGTATTTTGAACGCTATGGGTTTACCCAGCTGATTAGCAGCGATATTCAGGAAAGTGCTAATCAGCTCCCTGATTTTGCAAAGCTAAATGACGGCGATTTGGCACAAACCGGCATTGGACAGGGAAGCCTTCTGGTTACACCGCTCCGAATGGCTATGCTAGCATCAACATTCGCGAATAAAGGAATTATGATGAAGCCTTATTTAGTACAAAAAATTATGACCCCTGATGGTACTATATTGAATCAAACCAGTCCAGTTGCCTGGCTATCACCTGCAGATAGCAAATTGGCCAGTCAGGTAGCCGATATGATGGTAAGTGTAGTAAAAGAAGGTACTGGCAGCGCGGCCGCACTGCGTGACATACAGGTTGCTGGCAAAACAGGTACTGCAGAAAATCCGCATGGTGCTTCGCATTCTTGGTTTATCGGCTTTGCACCAGCAGACAATCCGCAAGTTGCAGTTGCGGTAATTGTTGAAAATGCGGGTTCTGGTGGTACGGTAGCCGCACCACTCGCCCGACAGATTTTATTGCAAGCATTACGTTAAGGGGGTGAATTAATGCTTAATCGCACACTTGATGATCGTTATACAATATTGGAACGAATTGGCGGCGGCGGCATGGCCGATGTATACCGGGCACATGACAAACTATTAGACCGTTCAGTAGCTGTTAAGGTACTGCGTTCCCAGTTCACTGATGATGAAGAGTTTATTGGTCGTTTCCGGCAGGAAGCCCAGGCGGCGGCTAAGCTTTCGCATCCTAACATTGTTAATATTTACGATGTTGGTTTTGATGAACAAGCTTACTATATAATTATGGAATACATTTCAGGCGAAACGCTTAAAGATAAAATTGACCGTGAAGCCCCGTTACCTGTCGAAACTTCAGTGCGAATTGCTATGGAAATAGCGGAAGCGCTCGAACATGCTCACCAAAATAATTTAGTTCATTGCGATATCAAGCCACATAATATTCTTATTACTCGTTCAGGACGAGTTAAAGTAACTGATTTTGGTATTGCCCGAGCTGTTACTTCATCAACAATGACTAATTCAGGCACAATTATTGGTTCGGTACATTATTTTTCACCTGAACAGGCTAAAGGTGTTTCGGTTGGTGCTAAATCTGACATCTATTCTCTTGGCGTTGTTCTTTACGAGATGCTTACAGGTCATGTGCCATTTACCGGTGAATCACCAATTAGTATTGCCCTTAAGCACATTCAGGAAGAACCAAGATTACCGCGAGAACTAAACGCTTCCATACCGCCGCTGATTGAGGCTATTGTAGTAAAGGCTATGCATAAAGATCCAGTTGCTAGATTCACTGATATTGGTGAAATGATTGCTGATTTTAAATTAGCCCAGAATTATTTAAGGGATGATCATACTAGGCGACTATCTCATACGGATTTTCCTACACAAGTATTACCAACAGTTACACCGCCAGCGGAACAGAATAATGCAAGACATACAGTACCATCTAATACTCCTGCTTCTTTGTTAAACGAAGCCAAACTTTCTAAACCCTGGCTGTGGGGGATATTATTGTTTGTGTTGCTGGGCTCAGCATTGGCGGCCTTTCTGGGATTTGGTAAGTTTTGGAGTCTTAATGAAGTTACTGTGCCAGATGTTGTGGGCAAGCAGGTAGATACAGCACGTAACATTATTATTAGTAATAATCTTAGAGTGTCTGTCTCTGATGCTTTTAGCGACAAAGTTCCGGCAGGCCAGGTTATATCCCAGCAACCAGAAGCGGGAACAACTGTCAAAGAACAGCGGACAATAACGATCATTGTCAGCAAAGGCGGTGAAGTTACTGTTGTTCCGGATTTGCGCGGTCTTAGCCGCCGGGATGCCGAACTGCAGATTAAAAACTCTGGTCTGAAACTAGGTCGGGTTGACGAACAATTTACTGATGCAGCACCAGCAGATACAATCATTAACCAAAATCCCCGTCCACCAGCGCAAGTAACCAAAGGGACGGCCATTGATATTGTTATCAGCAAAGGTACTAGTCCGAAGAAAGTTTCATTACCGGATTTTCAAGGCTCGCTCTTAACTACGGTGGCAACTCAGCTTGATAGCTTGAAGCTTAAGCAAGGGAAAATAACAGAAGCACCTAATGATAAATATCCACCAGGCACCATTATTAGTCAAAATCCACCACCAGCTACTGAAGTAACAGAAGGCACGACGATTGACTTCTCTATTGCCAAAGGTGTGCCTGGAGCTGTCAAACGGGCCGTTGTTCAAGTAACCGTACCAGACGGATCAGCTCGCCAAACTCCGCAAGCCTTGCAAATAGTAGTTACCGATACCAATGGCCGCCGGGTTATTTATGAAGGTTCACATAAACCGGGTGAACATATTGAAAAAACAGTCGAAGGCACTGGACAAGTACGAATTCAAGTGTATATCAATGAAAAATTGCTTCAAGAACAAACAATTTAACTATATACAACGTGTTAAAGATTTTTGCAGGTAGGTGGGGTGCATTGTCAATGCAGCACCTACCTGCCGCCTGCGAACTTCTTTACTGCGCAATATGTAGTATTCAATGAGGAGGTCATGTGTGCTAAATGGTATTGTAGTAAAAGCCTATAATAGTTACTACTATATACAGTCAGGCAGCAAAATTGTCACTTGCAATTTGCGCGGCCGATTTAAGAAAGGACGCTTTTCTCTTATTGTAGGTGATGAAGTGACCTATACTCTAACTGGCCCGGAAAAAGGTATCATTGAAGAAATACTGCCGAGACGCAGCATGTTAAAGCGTCCAATGGTTGCCAATATAGACCAGGTTGTTGTGACTTTTGCCGCTGTTAATCCTGATATTAACCCATCTCTGGTTGACAGATTTTTAGTAATTGCTGAGTTTTCAGAACTAGAGATAATACTATGTATTAATAAAATCGATTTAGCGGACACGGAGGTGTTAGCTAAATTAGTTGAACGCTATAAGCAAATTGGGTATAAGGTACTCACTATAGCTGCTAAGTTAGGTACAGGTATAGAGCAATTGCACACACAGCTTCATGGTAAAATTACAGTTTTTGCTGGTCCATCAGGTGCGGGAAAGTCTACCATCCTTAATGCAATCCAACCCGGTCTTGAACTTACTACTGGCGAAGTTAGTCACAAAATTGGCCGCGGTAAACATACGACCCGATTTGCCGAACTTTTGCCATTTGAGGGCGGTGGCTTTGTCGTCGATACGCCGGGTTTCAGCTTTACTGAATTCAATGATATGGAAGAAAACCATCTAATGGACTACTTCCCTGAAATTTTCCCAATAGCTCCTAAATGCAAATTCAGTACTTGTATTCATTATAAAGAGCCACAGTGTGCGGTTAAACAGGCGGTAGCTGAAGGGCTTATTCATGCTGAGAGATATCAATCTTATCTTGAAATATTGACCGAAATTAGAGAGAACAAGAAAGGATACTAGATGAATACTATGATTAAAGTTGCTCCATCTATCTTATCTGCCGATTTTTCCCAGCTAGCTAATGAAATAAGTAAGATAGAAAAAGCAGGCGCTGATTGGGTTCATATTGATGTTATGGATGGTCATTTTGTCCCTAACCTAACATTTGGTCCACCGGTTGTAGCTGCTATTCGCAAAGTAACCAAACTACCTTTTGATGTTCATTTAATGGTAACTAATCCCCAAGATTTAATCGAACCCTTCGCAAAAGCTGGTGCCGATATTATTACGGTTCATGCCGAAACCGCCCCCCATCTGCACCGTTTGCTTCAAACCATCAAAGAGTATGGTTTGAAGGCGGGAGTATCATTGAATCCATCAACTCCCCTGGCTGTAGTTGAAGAAGTACTTGACGATCTCGATATGATTCTTATCATGAGTGTAAATCCTGGCTATGGCGGCCAAAAGTTTATTCCAGGGGCAATTGAAAAGATTACTCGCTTGAAGGCAAAACTTGACCAACGAAAGCTTAGTGTTGATATTGAAGTTGACGGGGGCATTAATGCCAGTACTGCGCGTCAAGTAATCGCCGCTGGTGCAACGATATTAGTAGCTGGATCAGCAGTATATGGAGCGCCAGATATGACGCAAGCAATTAAAAATATCCGAGGGCTTGATTAAATTGCTTCTTAGTGGTAACATATGTAGTAGATAGTTACATTATGGATGAAAATTACATATTATAGCCTTTGGGGCAAGGTGAAAAAGAGTAAAATCTTTTAATTCCTGACCGGCGGTATAGCCCGCGAGCCGTTTTTACGGTTGATCTGGTTCAATTCCAGAGCCGACAGTATAGTCTGGA
>JAGGAA010000049.1 GCA_017889675.1 Bacillota bacterium
TGTCCACATTGATTTTACTGACTTCACCAACGCATTACCAGCATTTCTAACGATTATTCTAATGCCATTAACTTGCAGTATTGTTGAAGGTATGGCGTTCGGCTTCATCACATTTACTTTGCTTAAACTAGTTACTGGCAGAACTAAGGAAATACATCCGTTGATGTATGTGTTAGCCATCATTTTCGCTGTTCATCTATATATGAAATAGATGGCAAGCTAGTGGTGTATTGTAATTATGAAAGGAATAGGTAGGATGATGTATGGAAAATGACCTAAAAATCATAAAGGGTAATATAGTTTTTACTCCAACTTTTGGACAACTCACAATTTTAGCAAATAGCTTTATGGTTATCGAAGGGAACAAGGTTAAAAGGACTTATGGGGTACTTCCGGCAGAATATAAAAATGTAGGTGTATTTGATTATGGGAATGCTCTAATTATTCCTGGGTTTGTCGATTTGCATTTCCATGCGCCGCAGTTTGTTAACAGAGGTGTGGGGCTTGATCTTGAATTGCTTCCCTGGCTGGAAAGATATACCTTTCCCGAAGAAGCAAAATATAAAAATATAGACTATGCTGAAGCGGTTTATAAAAAGGTTGTAACCGAACTTTGGAAGTGGGGTACAACTCGTGTGGCACTATTTGGTACTATTCATAAAGAAGCAACAGCCAAATTAATGGAACTACTGGCATCTGCGGGTCTTGGCGGCTATGTTGGTAAAGTAAATATGGATAGGAATTCTCCCGACATTCTACTTGAGACAACGAAGCAATCACTTGCCGATACGGAAGAATTTGTTAAAAATACTGTTAACAGGTATGAACTGGTGAAACCAATTATAACGCCAAGATTTGTACCTACATGTACACCAGAATTAATGAACGGGATTGCCAAGCTGGCGAAAAAGTATGATTTGCCGGTTCAGTCTCATTTATCGGAAAATACTGGTGAAATTGCCTGGGTTAAAGAGTTGCATCCTGAATGCCAAAACTATGCCAGTGTATATCATAAATTCGGACTATTTGGACAACAACCAACCATAATGGCTCACTGTATCTATAATGATGATTCAGAGATGGAGTTAATGGCAAAAAACAAAGTATATGTTGCCCATTGTCCCTATTCTAATAACAACCTATCCAGCGGGATAGCTCCTATCAGAAAGTTAATTGATAAAGGCGTTGCGGTAGGTTTGGGATCTGATATATCTGGCGGGCATGAGATATCTATAGCAAAGGTTATGGCGATGGTTGCGCAAGTTTCGAAATTGAAATGGTTGGAAACTGGTAAGCAAGAAAACTTTTTTACCATACCGGAAGCCTTTTACCTGGCGACAAAAGGTGGGGGAAGCTTCTTTGGTAAAGTGGGAAGCTTTGAAGAGGGGTATGAATTTGATGCATTAGTAATTGATGACAGCTGTTTGGAGGTCTCCGACTACAATCAGCATTCGGTAGAAGAGCGGTTGAGCCGATTCATTTATATTGGCGATCATCAAAATATTGTTGCAAGGTATGTAGCTGGCAAAAAGATTGAACAACCTCAATTATATTGACAGCACGTTTTGTTTCAATTATACTATCTACATAATATTAATCATGGTTAACATTATATTTGATGGCAAAGACGCCTGTTCTCTATTTAGAGACAGGTGTTTTTTATTTGGTTTAAGAGAGGAGGGGGAAACTTGATTACACTGGAAGGGGTACAGAAACATTTCGGCACAAATCATGTTCTTAAGGACATTGATTTGAAGGTGGCTGCAGGTGAAAAAGTTGTAGTGATTGGGCCAAGTGGCTCTGGTAAGAGTACACTAATTCGCTCCATGAACCTCCTTGAAACACCGTCAAGCGGCAAAATTTTTGTCGATGGGGTAGAATTGACAGCGCCTAAAGCAAATGTAGCCAAAGTGCGAGAATCAGTTGCGATGGTTTTTCAGCAATTTAATCTCTATCCTCATAAGACAGTCTTGGAAAATCTAACATTGGCCCCAATATTAATAAAAAAAGTGCCTAAGGCTGAGGCTGAGGAAACAGGACTGGCTTTTTTAGACCGGGTTGGGCTTAAGGAAAAAGCGAATGCTTATCCAGCTCAATTGTCAGGTGGACAGCAGCAACGGGTAGCAATCGCTCGTGCTCTTACGATGAAACCTCGGGTCATGCTTTTTGACGAACCGACCTCGGCGCTTGATCCTGAGATGATACAAGAAGTACTGGACGTTATGGTGGATTTAGCAAAAGAAGGCATTACCATGGTAGTAGTAACTCATGAAATGGGATTTGCCCGGCAGGTTGCTGATCGTGTGATCTTTATGGACGCAGGCCGAATCGTGGAAGAAGGTACACCAGAGCACTTTTTTGTTAATCCGGAGAATGATAGGACTAAGTTATTTTTGAGCAAGATTCTTCGTTCCCATTGATAACTAAAAAATTATAAAAGAGGAATGGTGAGTATGAAACGTTTTAGTGCATTTTTATTATGTATAGTAATGATAGTTGGGCTTATGGTAGTGGGCTGTGGCTCCAATAAGCCGGCACAAAGTGCGCAGGGTGATGTTGCAGCTGATATGAAAGCGATTAAAGACCGCGGAGTACTAAAAGTTGGTGTTAAGGTTGATGTACCAAAGTTCGGTTTTAAAGATCCTCAAACAAATAAGATTGACGGCTTAGAAATTGATATTGCCCGGGCTGTTGCTAAAAAAATTCTCGGACGGCTCAATCTTAGCTGGTTATCTTGATGACAGCACTACCATCTTAAACGATCGGTTTGCGCCTCAGGAGTATGGTGTGGCTTCTAAAAAATCTAACACCGCATTGGCTAAGACCGTAGATGAAGTGATTGCTGAAATGAAAAAGAATGGCGAATTAGATAAATTAATTCAAAAGTGGGGTATTAAATAGTGAACGGACCTTTTGCGGACTATAAGTGGGTCGCATTAGCTCACGATTGGGCCGTATTTGGAGAAGGTTTTGCTAATACGGTGCTGGTATCGTTTTTTGCTCTCGTGTTGGCCTTGGCGTTAGGTGTTCTGTTTGGTGTATTAGGCAGTTCTAAGCTTAAGTCTTTTCAAGTGATTACGCGGGTGTATGTAGAAAGCATTCAAAATACCCCGCTGGTAATTCAAGTATTTTTTCTTTATCATGGGTTGCCTCACCTTGGTGTTATGCTGCCTATCTTCGCGGTAGGTGTATTAGGGGTAGGCATTTATCATGGAGCATATATTTCCGAGGCTGTACGTGCTGGCATCCAAGCTGTTCCGCGGGGGCAGCTTGAGGCCGCATATTCACAAGGCTTTTCCTTCTGGAGTGCTATGCGCCATATTATTCTTCCACAGGCGAAACGGATGGCTCTTCCTCCGATGACAAATCAAGCAGTAAGTCTGATAAAAAATACTTGTGCCTACCCTTAGCTACCTATGCTAGAAAACTGGAGCAGAAGGCGGAGGTGAATGCATGATTAGTGATCTTTTTAAGCCTGAAATTCTCCTGTTTTTAGCTGACGGATTGCTAATTACGCTAGAAATTTCTATTGCTTCTATCGTGCTTAGTCTAGTGTTGGGAATTGGTTTGGGTGTAGCTCGGTTTTCAGGTCAGCGCTTTTTTTCGCCAATTGCAGCCGTATATGTGGAAATAGTGCGAAATACTCCAACCTTATTATTCATTCTTGGATTTAGGTTTTTGACCAATTTACCGCCAGTGCAAGCAGGGATTGCTGCTATGACTGTATTTACCTCGGCTATTGTTGCAGAAATAGTTCGAGGCGGTTTGAACTCTATTCCATGTGGACAATGGGAGGCGGGGAAATCTCAAGGTTTGAATTATATCCAGGTTCTTCGGTATATTGTGTTGCCTCAGGCGCTGAAAAATATGATTCCACCCCTTGTTTCGCAGGGGACAACAGTTATTAAAGATACGTCATTTGTTTGGGCTGTCGGTATTGAAGAACTGACAGGTAAAGGTATGATAATTATGGGTAAATATGGTACGACAGCTCAGGTGTTTACTCTCTTTGGGATGATTGCCATCACTTATTTCGTATTAAATTATGCACTATCAACCTATGCTCGCTTATTACAACGTCGAATGACGTTGAGCAGTTCTTAAGCAGAATAATTAGGATACCAGGTCTGTGTTTAGCAACATCGTTTAACCGTTTTGGCGGTAAAACGATGTTGTTTTCTTTTCAAAACCTGGCGTTGCTGTATTTTGAGGTCAGATTGGATTTGCATGCATACAATATAGACACGAGAACTGGCAGTATGTCTTGCTGTCGTATTTTGTGGCTGTTCAGCTTTAAGTATTTTTGCACTATTATCGATATATATAATAGGGATAACATGCTTATTGTTAGGGGGAGTTCAATGCAGAGCATATCATTAGATGAAATAAAGCCAGGTATGTATCTATCAAAGCCACTCATGGCAACCGATGGTACCGTTTTACTGCATGAGGGCATAGAAATAAAAGAAAGATACATTCAGTATCTTCGTCATAAAGGGATTATCTCTTTATTTGTTGGAGAACCAGAATTTTCAGAGCCTGCGGAGAAAATAGCAGAAGATCGCAATGAACCTAAGCAGCGGCAGCAAGCAATGACGGCTGCTCGGGAGGTCATTAATCACTTTCGTGTCGGTAAGGGGGTACAGCTTGACCGAATAAAAAATATTGTCAGCGATTTGGTCAACCAGCTTGACCAGAAACCGGAAAATATGATTCATCTTTTGGATATACGCCGTAAAGAAGAATATATGTTTTCACATGCAGTAAATACGTGCATTTTATCGGTTATGACCGGTCTTGCCAAAGGCTATGATAATAAACAGCTGTATGAATTGGGCTTGGCGGCTATGTTTCACGATGTTGGCAAAGTTAAATTTTCCAGAAACTTAGCGCTGCAGTATCCTAATTATGTAACTAATGAAGGTATGGAGGAATATAAGCAGCATCCTTTTTATTCATTGGAGATTTTGCGGCAAAATGAGAACTTATCGATTGATATTGTCAATGCCTGTTTTCAACATCATGAACGTTGGAATGGCAGCGGTTATCCTATGGGGCTTGCGGGAGATACTATTTCCGAGTATGCGCAAATTATTAGTATTGCCGATGTGTATGATCGCTTGATCGCGGGAATGCCGCATCGCCGTCCTACCCCGGTATATTATGCGGCTGCCATTTTAAACAAGGCGGCAGGAGAGTATTTTAACCCGGAGATTGTCGATAAATTCAACCAAAATGTGGCTATTTATCCGATGGGTAGAACCGTACGGCTTAATAATAGGCAAAGCGGCTTGATTCTGGGTGTTGGTATAAAAAGCAAAAATACTCCCGTAGTTCGCATTATTTCCAGCGAGGATGGTACTGAAGTTAATAAGCTTGTTGAGCTTGATTTGGAGAAAAACCCGGGACTTTTTATTGTTGACTTTGAAGAGGTATATGCAGGGCACGTTCAGGCCTATACTGAGTATGTTCCCATTAATTATTTAAAAGGAAAGCCTGTATGACAGGAATGATGTTTTGAAAAGTATAAATGGTAAAACCACGATTCACCTGCAATTGTAGGAAGGAATCGTGGTTTTTTAGTTTTATTAGTATCTGACTTAAAAATACAAATTATTGCAGGATATTTTATAGTTTAGCAGAATTTAAAGGAGTTGTTTGTTTTTTTGATATTATCCATGTAGGGGGACACTATGAAACAAGTATTGATGCTGGTTTGGCTTATAATGATACTGGGAAATTTTGGAAGCGGGGCTGCGGTTGCCGCCTTTGGGCCTAATAATCTAAATGTCGATTATCTGCCAGAGTTGGACGTAAAAACTAGTTCAACAGGTGGGAAGCTGCTATTCTCTGATAGTCCGGAGATGGTTGAAAATGATGGTATTTTGTATCAGGACAAGGTAGAAGGGAAGGTGCGTCTTTTCTTTTACCATGTCAACGCATCAAGTGACGTTAAAAAGATGGCAATACTATTAGAAAATAAGGGGAATAAAACAGCACATGTTACTGTCAGCCAAGCGAGTCTTGGTGGACCGGGATATAACTGGATGGTGGTGGGGAAAGAAACCCAGGCTCAGTATTTTTCTGAAAATAAAAGCGCTTCTTACCAGATAAATATTCAACCAGGTGGCGTGATGCCTTTGGCGGCAAGCATTGAGTCTATGATGATGCCGAATATGCTGATCAATGGTATTTATGATTTTTCGGTCGATAATCCGATTACGGTTAAGGTTATGATGTTGCCGGTGAATGAAGATAGTATAAAATTTTCCAAAAACCTAAAGATACTACCTGCAGATCAATGTCATTTACGGGGTACCTTTGAGGGACCAAACCGCGAAATTTCTCCTGTTGATATCTATAACCCTAGTAGTGATGGAGCAATAGGCATCACATTAGCTGACAATCGAGTGGATGCTTATTTGCGGGGAATTGATGCTACCGATGGTAGTGCAGTTGTTAATTATGGAAACTATGGTGTTGTCTATCAAGTTTTACTTCCTTCTAAAAAAGGCAGTAGAATGGCATGTTATCTGGTGCCAATGGGTGGGAACTATGCCGGTGCGATAAAGATAAACCATCCAGCGGTATACTGGAGCCCGCTGGCAACACCACGTGATAGGCTGTATTTCGGGGGGAATAAACAGCAAGATTTTGCTTTCTTAGGTACTTTTGAAAGCGGTGACCCGCTTTCGTTCACCTTCAGTCCGCCAGGTGCATCGAATTTACCAGTAAAGATTGTTGTTGTGCCACAGTAATGTTTATCCAATGACCAAGTTCTCTAAGACTCCCGCTTCTACCTGTGCCTGTCAGGGTACAGGTAGAAGCGGGAGTCTTAGAGATTCAAAAAGAGGCTATGCAGAAAATGTTCCAGCATAGCCTCTTCTTCTTGGTTTATTATAGTACAAAAACTGTTATAGTTTTGCGGCCAAATCTAAAGGCTTCATTGCGAGTTTCATAAGCTAAATCAATGGTGGCACCCTTAATGGCGCTGCCAATGTCGTCTGCAATGGCGTAGCCATAGCCCTCTATGTACAAGCGGGTTCCCAGGGGAACTACTTTGGGATCAACTGCGACAAGTCCCTTGCGCAATAGGTGTTCACGCTTAGTTAAATTGCCACAACCTGGATCCTGAGAAGTATAGGCAGTTGCCTTCATAACAAGTTTTTTGCGATAGTTCTTTGGCTTTATTTTGGCTTCTTGTGTCAGGACGCCAACTAATTTTTGATCATACTTGCCAGTCTGTTTCAATTTCCAGGTTTTTTGTGCCAGGGTAATGGCTTCTTTAGTAGAAACATCTAACACGCCGGTCATTGAACCAGGATAGAAGCCTGTATTAGCTAGCAGTTGTTGTAAGTGTTTTATTTTCGGATCACCGATTCTTACAGGGGGTGCAGAATGTTGCTTAACCGGTACTTTTGCCGCTGTACGCGATGGTGGCAAACTAGTGGATTTTTTCGCGGGTGCGGCCTCTGTTACGGCACAAAGAAAAAATAAATGAATAACAAGCAAAGGAATAATCCAAACCACAAAAAAAGGTGGCTTGATTAAGTCTCTCAACAGAATTCTAACATACGAATTGGTAATTAGTATAGTCTTTAGGATAATAAATTCTTTTGTTTTATCATGCAGCATTATTTTTGGAATGGAGGATATTTCTTTTTGGTGGTAGAAAAAGATAAAATTAGAATAAAATTTTTAATTTCCCAGGTTTACCAGAAAAGGAGCGATTAGATGAGTAGAATAAAATTTTCATCAAAAATAATAATGGTTTGTCTAATGACGATGCTATTTTCTGTTTGCAGTGTCGGTAGTGCTATGGCGACAATAAATGACGATCACAAGGAACTTGTGGTTAAGGCCTATGAGAATTTGCTTGCACTTAAAAGTTACTTGCGATATACTCCAATACGCATGGTCAGTGGGAGAAACAGTCTATACCTCATTATAACCCGCTTGATGAATATACTAACTATTCCAAAGCCATTACTAGCGTGATTCCAGTCGAGGAGACTGCTGATGTTGCGGTCTTTGCGGTTACCATGGATGGCAGTTATTTAAAGGACAATTTTGAACAGGCTATGAATTCTACCAATATGAAAAAAGTAAGCTTCGCCGATGAACTTTTTAAGAATTTAGGTGATTTTACATACCAGGTGACGATTAACAAAGAAACGGCTACTATTGTCAAAAGTGATATGGATATGTCGGGAATTTTAGCTGCGATTGGTAATAATATTGCTAATGATAAGGCGGTAACTGCCGAACAAAAATCGATTATTCAGGGAGTATTTAGCAATATTAGGCTGTCTACTACTGTGGTCTTTTCTAAATTTAATAGTATAGATAAGATTGTTATTCCAAATGAAGTTAGAGTGAATAGTTTGCCCACCAAGCTTATCTAATGGTGTTTGATTTTGTTAACTCAGATGTGCCGATTTGGCTGGTATTGTATGGTATTTGGAACCTAGTTGCATTTTTAATCGTTGGGGCTGATAAGCATTTTGCTCGCAAAGGAGCAAGAAGGGTTCGCGAGAGAACATTCTTCGGGATAGCAGTATTGTTCGGGGCGGCAGGTGTACTTCTGGGAATGTATGTTTATCGTCATAAAACCTTGCATAAGAGTTTTGTCATAGGCATACCTATGCTGCTATTGCTCAATTTGTTTTGCTTTTATACTTTGTGGAAATAAGGAGGCGTGAGTCGCGTTTCTTGGAGTAAGAATCAAATTAAGAATTAGAATAGCAGAAAGTAAAATGGTAAGCAGCCTTTCAAGGCTGTTTGCATTTTTTTTTTTTTTGAGAATTCAGCCCAATATTCTACAAAAAACAACAAAGTTGGTGGTTTGCTGCTAGAATGAGTGGTATAATTTACAAATAGCAAGTGTAAACATAAAAGGGGGGACTGATTCCATGGGGAATCAGGAAATCAATGAATGTAACATTAGCAAAAAAAATGATAGCGTATTTTTTATTAGTTATTTTAGTTGCAGGTGCCGGGTTTATGTATACTATTCAATTAAGTGGTGAATCTGAGCAGCAGATTACTGGTTTAGGCAATCAAGATATTCCCCAATTGGAGAAGGTGAACGAGATTGCTTTTAATGCTATGGCAAAAACTGCCAATGCCCGAGCTTATTTTATATATGGGGACAATCATTATCTTGCCGAATTTAAGCGAGTGACAGAAGCAAATAGCAAACTAGAAGAAGAAATGATCAGCCAGGCTCATACCGATGCGGCACGGCGTCTGCTAACCGAAGTTAAAACCTTGGATGATAAGTATTCCAAGGTGGCTGAGACCAAGGTCATAGCCTTTGTCCAGCAGGGAAATAAAGAGGCCGCAAGGCAGGGGCTTGTTAACGAATTAGCTCCCGCAGCCAATGAACTCCTTGCTAAGATTAATGAGGCAAAAAAAGTTCAAAAAGACAGCATTGATCAAGCCGTTACGGCTACAGTGAATAATGCCAAGCATACCAAATTAGTGGCAATAACAGCTGCAGGTATGGCAATCCTAGTGGGGATGATTATTGGTGTGCTGGCTGCCCGCAAAATTACTAGACCAATACACGAGTTGCGGGATTTGATGGAGGAGGCTAGTAACGGTACTATGACAGTAACCGCGGTTGTAAGGTCGCAGGATGAAACTGGACAGTTATGCCACTCCTTTAACACTATGATGGCCGCTCAACTTGAGGTCATTAAGGCGGTGAAAAGCAGCGCAGTTGAATTGGCGGCGGCATCAGAGGAAATGGCAGCATCAGCAACTGAGGTCTCGTCGGCGTCAGCAAGCATTGCACAAGAGGTTCAGGATGTAGCGCAATCCATGGAAGATGCTTCTGCTTCCAGTACAGATACGGCTCAAATTTTAATACAGCTGTCATCTCTTATCCAAATTGCTAAAGATAAGGCAGCATCTGCTACCACCAATTCCCAGGTCACGGTGGAAGCGGCCAGAGGTGGTAAGGCTGTTGTTACCGAAGTAAAGAACAGTATGGACACTATTCATACAAAGACGAGGGAAGCAGAAAAAGTAATTACGCTTTTAAATGAATACTCCCAGCGTATTGGGATTATTAGTGAAACTATTACTGGTATTGCTAAGCAAACCAATCTTTTAGCGCTCAATGCTGCGATTGAAGCTGCCCGGGCCGGTGAAGCAGGCCGAGGATTTGCTGTTGTAGCCGATGAGGTCAGAAAACTGGCTGAGCAATCCAATACGGAAGCAGATAATATTACCCAGCTGATTAGTAAGATTATCGAGAACACAGATAGCGCGGTAATGGCGATGAAACATAGCCTGGCTGAGGTGGAAATAGGCGTTCAGTCGGTTGATAAAGCAGATAAGTCACTTGATAATATATTAGCAGCTGTTGCCGAAACAGTAAGTGATATCGATGGAATTGCCAAGGTTACCGATGATGAAATTGCCTCATCTGATAAAATTGTCAAATTGATTGAGGTTGTGGCTGAAGACATTGAACGAACCGAGCGGGATGCTCAACAGGTTTCAGCCGCTACGGAAGAAACTAGCGCAACCATTGAAACAATCGCAGCAAGCTCTGAACAGACCAGCGCTATGGCGCAAAATTTACAAAACCTAATTAACAAATTCAAAGTATAATGTAGTGGCGGCAGGAGGCTAAAAAAATGGAACATTTGCTTACAATTAATGGCAATAAGGCGAGCGTGTCATTAGAAGGAAAAATATATGCACATGATGCGGGAATAATACGCGATGAACTTCTAGCAGCAATTGAGCGGGGGGTTAACACTATTACCATGGATCTTTCGCGGCTCGAATATATTGATAGTTCTGGCTTAGGTGTATTAGTAACTATTCATAAACATACCCTGGATAAGAATGGTAAGCTTGTGCTGACTGGTGTTCATGGGATGGCGGCTGAGATATTAAAACGGACGAGGCTTGATAAGGTTTTTCATATTGATTAGAATTAATTGCCAACACACCACCTACCTGCAAAAGTCTTAACACGCTGTATATAGTTGATGTAGGGAGCGAATATGCTGTGATAAGTAATCGATTAGCACAGATGCAATTATTATTGGATAATATGCCAAGTATGGCTTGGATGAAAGACATGAATGGACGCTATCTGGTAATTAACAGACTTTTTGAGGATTTCGGCATTAGAAAAGGCATTAAAATAATAGGGAAAAAGGATGTTGATATTTTCCCGGAAAATATGTTGCGTCAGTTTTATGAAATGGAAAGCAAGGTAGTCGAGTCAAAATCACCACAAAGTGCTGATCAACTTTATGAAACTAAAACAGGCAGCGCCTGGTATGATACGTATATTGTGCCAGTAGTGGGGGTGGACGGCGAGGTTAGTGGCACAATTGGTTTTGCCCGGAGAATATCGCGCAGGAAAAATCTCGAAATCGAACTAAATCGGCAAAAAGAATTTTTGAAAACCATGATTGATACCATCCCTGATTTTATCTTTTATAAAGATGTGAATAGCAACTTATTAGGCTGTAATAAGGCAGCTTTGCATCAGCTTTACGGAGTAGCTGAGGAAAAAGAAGCTGTTGGCAAAACTATTTTGGATATTGTTAAAGATCTGAATTTTGCACAAGGCTGCTTAACACATGATTGGGAGGTACTAGCAACCGGCAGAATGGCCAAAGACGAAGAAAAAATGGTTTTGGTTGATGGAACTGTAAGTGATTTTGAAACCATAAAAAGCCCTTTTTTTGATAATAATGGCAAGATTGCTGGGCTTCTAGGAATTTCTCGCGACATTACCGCCCGGAAAAGGCTTGAGCGGCAATTAAAGGAAAGCCAAGAGAGATATGCTGCCATTATTAATAATGCTCCGGAAATTGTACTAATTTATCATAAGGGGATTATAAAATTTATCAATGATGTTGGTGCGAAGGCATTTGGATATGAGCGCAGTTCAATTATTGGCAGTCAGATAAAGTCATATCTTACGAAAGCATCATTGACACGTGTCAAACAAAGTGTGATAAATATTTCCAGAGGAGAACAACCTGCTGCTTATGACATAGAATTTATCAACAAATCAGGGGAAATTCGCAATGGTCTTATTAGAACCGCGAAAATAACGCTAGGTGGTCAACCGGCCCAACTAGTGGTTTTAATTGATGTGACAGATAAGAAAAGAATTGAGGCCAAGCTATGGGAAAGTGAAGAACGGTTCCGACGGGTTGCGGAAAACATCAATGAGGTTCTCATGATCATGGAGGAAGAAAAAATTCTGTATATCAGTCCTGCGTTTGAAAGGATAACAGGGCATTCGATTCAGAACTGTTTAGACAATCCCCAGTTAATCCTAGAGATAATTATTTATCCAGATGATCGCGAAAGAGTACGGTGCAATCTTATCCAAAGCAGGCAGTGTATGGATGAAACAAGTGATGAGTTTCGATTTTTACGGGCAGACGGTGATGTACGTTGGGCTTGGCTGCGATCCTACCCTATTCATACTGGTGTAGACAGCAATAAACAGCGAGCCGTTACGCTTGTTGATATCACTGACAGGAAATGTATTGAGGAGCAGCTTCATCAGCGAGATGAGCAAACCCAGCGCGAACTCGCGCTGGCAGCACGGGTGCAAGCTGATTCGCTGCCGGCACCCTTTAGTTGTGCCAAGGTACGGGTTAAGCAGATTTTTTTGCCGTATAATACTGTCAGTGGTGATTTAATAAACTATCGGTGGTTTGACAATCAGCAAAAACTGCGCGGATACCTTGTTGACGTGAGTGGCCATGGTATGGCTACAGCATTGCAGACGGCTACGGTCAAGATGTTGTTAGATGATCGATTGCTTGGCGGCCAGGAGATTGATGAAGAGGATTTTCAGCAGATAAATAAGAGTATGCTGCTGTACTTATATGAAGAATCGTTTGCGGGGCTAATGTATTTTGAATTTGACTTTACCTCCTACTTACTTAAGGTTATAACTGGCGGGATACATTTTTTTTTGGCAGCAAAACCGGCTAAGTGTGAACTCGTGCCTGTATTTAGTGGTTATCTGGGAATGTTTGATAAGGCCGAAGTACAAACTAAGGTAATGTCTTTTCAACCAGGTGAAGTATATTGTATGATGAGTGATGGTGCCTCCGATTTGCTCGAACTATTCGGAGTAAGTAGACAAAAAAATTTTGGTGAATATATAAGCTGGTTTAAAGAGATAGCTTGTAAGCCGGAACTGACTGATGACTATTCTGTTGTTTGTATCGAAATAGTGGAAAAAAACACTAACACAAGCATATGCGGCATCGAAAGCCCGGCCGACCTTGCCAAAGCGCAAGTCATGATAGCTGAGTTCCTTGAGGAAAATGCGCCGGCGTGCGCGAGTACTGTCCTGTTCGAGGTTGCTATTAATGAAGCTGTTAACAATGGGATAGTATCAGGTGATCGCGTTCAAGTGAAAATGAAGCGGGCAGGCAGCAGAATAGTTGTAAGAGTAAAAGATAACGGTACAGGTTTTAGCACTAAACAGATAAACACCCGTGGCGCAAAGGACATGGACAAGGAGTTTGATCAAGTGGGCTTGTCAGAGCGAGGCCGGGGGGTTATGATGATGCAAATGTTTTGTGATCAAATAATCTACAATACTCAAGGCAGCGAAGTACTGCTGATGAAAAATTTTAGTAAAGCAATCAAATAAGTTAAGTGACAAAAAACGAGCAAGACCAGGGATGCTCAATCCCGTAATCTTGCTCTTTTGGCTATAAAATAAGGAAACTCCCTTGCTAACCGCAAGAGAGTTTGAATCCTAGTAACGTCTGTTGTTTTGTTGGCTAAAGCAGTCTCTGCAATAAACAGGACGATCGCTGCTTGGACGGAAAGGTACTTGGGTTTGGCAACCACAAGCAGCACAGGTAACGTCATGCATTTCGCGTTGTTGGAAGTTAGAGCTGCGACCACCACCAAAACCACCACGGTTTTGTTGTTTACGAGCTGCGCGGCAATCCGGGCAACGACCAGGTTCGTTAGTGAACCCTTTTTCTGCAAAAAAATCTTGTTCTGAAGCTGAGAATACGAACTCAGCACCGCAATCGCGGCATGTTAATGTTTTGTCTTCGGCCATGTTATATGACCTCCTCATAAAGATTACCCTGCTCTTAGCTTTAGAAGATTTACTCATTGGGCTTCTCTAAATGAGAAGGACTAATGGAAAATTCCTCGGGCCTATAGGGGCAATTCTTATTATACTAGCAAATTAGGGAAAAGTAAAGGATTTAATATAAAATAATTATGTTTAAAAATAGTTTAAAAATAGCGGTTTATTGAATATATTAGAATGAATGACAAAGGAGGGGCAGGAATGGCCAAGATATGTCTTGATCCCGGCCATGCGGGCGGGAGTACTGATCCCGGTGCAGTCAATGGCAAAACAGGGTTACAGGAGGCGACGGTAAATTTAGTTATTGCTAGTCAGGTGAAAAAATATTTGGTAGCTGTTGGCTATCAGGTGCTGATGACTAGAACAGAGGAAGAACAGGTAGAGACTGATAGTTTGGAATATCGCTGTGAATTGGCTAATAATTGGGGCGCTGATCTGGTAGTTTCACTTCATTGTAATTCAGCGGCCAGTAAACAAGCCAATGGAGTTGAGATTTATACAACTGCAGGAGAAACAGCCGGAGATCGTTTAGCTACTTGCATCATTAACCAGGTAACAGGCACTTTTCCAGATCTACAGCTCAGGGCTGACTGGGACGATGGTGATCCGGATAAAGAAGAGAATTTCTATATATTGCGCTATACGGATGCACCTGCAGTGCTCTTAGAGATGGCCTTTATTTCTAATCCGGAGGAAGCTAAAAAACTGGCCGACTCAGCTTGGCAGACAGATATGGCGCGAGCGGTAGCGCGCGGAATTAGCGATTATTTTGTGTAAACTTATTTAACTGATAAAGGCCTGCAATCGGGATTGCAGGGCCTTTATCAATTCTCAAATTATTTTTAGAAAAATGTGCCTGTTACAAAAAAAGTGGCTCTGGCGGTAACAACTAACTGATTTGTACTGTTAAAAATATCTGTTGTTGCAACCATAGTTCTACTACCATTGTGGATTAGTGTTCCAATAGCAGTGAGTGTTTCCTGACAGGGGATATTTTGAATATAATTCAAATTCATATCAAGGGTGACCACTTTTTTGCCAGTAGTGGTACAGGCCATCCCCATGGCGGTATCGGCCAGGGAAGACAGCGCACCGCCGTGTGCTGCATTATAGAAGTTGGTATGTTCGTTTTTTACTGGCATGGATAAGGTGGCTTTGCCAACCTCCAATGTAACAATTTCCATTTGCAGTAACGTAACAAAAGGATTTTTAGAATAAAGGGTGTATAGCTGGTCTTTTAAAAGCGATAGGTCTGTCATAGCTTGCCTCCTGAATGTAATGATATTATTGTACCACAAAGCTACAATAATGGTTCTGCTTAATTTGGTAGGATAATCCCTTTTTAGAGCGAAAACTGTATTTAGGGAGGGAAGGAATATGGCAAACATCTTTAAGGCGCTTTATAATCGCAACTACCGGATTTTTTTTACAGGTCAAGGATTGTCGGTTATTGGAACATGGATGCAAAATATCGCCTTAAGCTGGCTAAGTTATCGTCTTACTGACTC
>JAGGAA010000300.1 GCA_017889675.1 Bacillota bacterium
ATTATACAAACATTTGTTCGTTTTGTCAATAATAAGATCGTGGTAAAGTTCATATTTATACTATATCTAGCGTCCTTTTGCTGGTTCAATATTAATGCGATATCCTTTGATCATGTTCTTATTCATAACAGACAATACTCGTTCTGCAACACTTTCCGGCACTTCCACAAAAGTAAATTTATCATAGATATTTATTACTCCAATAATGCTGCCCTCAATATCGGCCTCTTCCGCGATAGTACGAACAATATCTTGTGGCTGAATCTTTTGCGCTCGTCCAGCATTAATAAACAGCCGTACCATGCCGGGCTCGGCACCGGTATTGCCGAAGTTGGTCTTTTCAATAACAGCTTGTTCCTTATAGCCTTCTTGAAAAAGCTTCAGTGCAGCTGCAGCAAGATCAATTGGATCATAGTCAGCCGCTAAATCAGCAACAATGCTGCTGTACGCATCAAAACTGCCTCCAGCGATGGTCTGTGTAAGTTGCTTTTTAATAACCTCAGTCTGCCGTTCAAGGATGTCTGCCGGAGACGGCAGTTGCCGCCGTAAAATACGCGTTTTTACTTCTTTTTCGATAAGTTTTAACTGCCGATATTCACGCGGTTGAATAAAGGTAATTGCTACCCCTTTATTGCCGGCCCGCCCAGTACGGCCAATGCGATGAACATAGGATTCCGGATCTTGCGGAATATCATAGTTGATAACATGAGTTATATGATCAATATCCAGTCCACGCGCTGCTACATCAGTAGCAATAAGTATATCTAATTTGCCATCCCGGAATTTCTTCATAACTCGGTCACGCTGTGCCTGACTTAGGTCTCCATGCAAACCATCTGAGATGTAGCCGCGTGCCGACAGTGAAACAACTAAATCATCAACACCTCTTTTGGTTCGACAAAAAATAATTACTCTGCCGACAGTCTCAGAATCAAGTACTCGGCATAAACCGTCAAGCTTATCTCTGGTTTCATAATATATTTGATCAGTAAGCGGCACTGTCAATTGTTCTTTACTAATCGTTACCGTTACTCTATCCTTCATATATTTATTGGCTAAACCCATTATTTCTGTCGGCATAGTAGCCGAAAACAGCAAAGTTTGCCGTTCACCAGGAACATGCTGCAGGATACTTTCGAGATCGTCAACAAAGCCCATATCCAACATCTCATCTGCTTCATCAAGAATTAGCATTTTTACATTATCTAGCCTAATGGTATTTCTGCGAATATGATCTAAGAGCCGTCCTGGAGTTCCTACAACTACTTGGACACCTGATTTTAGGGTTCTAATCTGTCGGTCTATAGCCTGACCACCATAAATCGGTAATGTCTTTATCCGCTTAAATTTTCCAATTTTAGCCAATTCCTCTGATACCTGGATAGCCAGTTCTCTCGTAGGTGTTAATACTAGTGCCTGAATTTGTTTTATTTCAGTTATCCGCTCCATAATGGGTATTCCAAAAGCAGCTGTTTTCCCTGTACCTGTCTGTGCTTGCCCCAAAACATCATGTCCTGCCAAAACCAGTGGAATTGTTTGGTTTTGAATCGGCGAAGGTTCTTCAAATCCCATTTCAGTTATAGCTGCCGCCGTTTTTTTACTTAAAGAGATATTCCCAAATAAAGTTACTGTTTCTTTCACTATAAAACCTCCCTATATAGTAAGCAAATAATGCCTTACATGATTAAGTGCAGCTAACGCTGTCCGGTGTTTTATGTCAGCACGTGTTCCATTAAAGTAATGCTCATAACACACTTTTCCTGCCAAACCATCAATCGCAATATAAACAAGACCTACCGGCTTATCCGCAGTTGCTCCATCCGGACCAGCAATACCTGTGATGCCAACACCTATACCTGTTTGAAATTTTTCTTTAATGCCTTGGGCCATGCATTCAGCCGTCTCTTGACTTACCGCGCCTTTGGCGGCGATTATTTCTGCTGGGACACCGACTTGCAGTGTTTTGACAGCATTACTATAACATACTATTGATCCTACCAGATACTGTGAACTACCTGGAACGTCAGTAATACGACTAGTAACAAGTCCTCCAGTACAAGATTCAGCCAATGCTATTGTTAATTTTCGGGATAAAAGTAAGTTACCTACAGACTTTTCCATAGTTTCTTCATCAATACCAAAAACATATTCGTCTAATAGCGGGTGAATTTTTCCTTCGAGTTCATTAATTAATTGCATTGACTCCGCTTTACTAGCGGCGCGGGCAGTGATCCGCACATGAATTTCACCACTTCTGGCCAGTAACGCCAATGTTGGATTCGATTGGTTTGAAATATACTGCTTAATTCTTTCTTCTAAGGCCGATTCTCCTAGTCCATATGTCCGGAGAACCCTTGACACGATCGCGCCTTGAAGTCCAAATCGTTCGGCAAGGTATGGAACAATTGATTTCTCAAACATTTCCGCTAGTTCATGCGGTGGACCTGGCAAATTTATAATTATTTTTCCGCTGTTCTCTTCTTCAACAATAACCCCTGGTGCTGTACCACAAGTATTTTTAATAATTTGTGCACCTTCCGGCATCATAGCCTGCCGTAAGTTGTTATTTGTCATACACAAGCGGCGCTCGTCAAAGAAACGCTGTATTTGCGTAGCACTATCTTCATGCAAATACATTGGCTTATTGAGCAGTGAAGCTGTTACTTCTTTAGTTATATCTCCTTGTGTAGGCCCTAGCCCGCCACTTGTTATAACGATGTTGGCCCGTTCTAATGCTGTTTGTAAAACATTTTTCATTCTATCCCGGTTATCACCAACGGTAGTCTGATATAATACGCTAAAACCCAGCTCATTCAAGCGGGCCGCTAAAAATGGTGCATTGGTATTTACGATTTGTCCTAAAAGTAGTTCGGTTCCAGTATTTACTAATTCAATAATCATATAGCTGATTCCCTCCTAACATTATTTCATTCGCGTTACAAATTGGTAATTCCTTTCGATTGTTGAATTTTAGCAAAAAATCA
>JAGGAA010000301.1 GCA_017889675.1 Bacillota bacterium
GATGACGGTTTTTCCAATAAAGCTTCCCTTGCTTCCACTGGATTAATACAGTATTCCTTGATTTTAGTAAGGTCTGCTTCAGAAAGCTGCCCCCCTAAGACCAGTACTTTGGCGGTACGAATCTCCGGACGTTCTTTCTGGGTAAGTATCTGGACAGACTGTGCCGCCCAGTCAGCCCGTTGGTCATATTGGCCTGGCAAGTATTCCATCGCAAACACCTTTGCTCCGGCAGGCACAGCAAATTGTTCAAGATAAACTACATCCACCGGCGGCTCGGAAAAAATAGTATGAAGTGATGCTTCAAACTCAGCGTCACTTATTCCGCTAATATCATACCTATGCAAAATACGCACATCAGTCAAATCGGTTATCCCCAGATGATGTTTTAAATCAGAATATACTCCTTCCGTCTCGACGGCAAAACCAGGTTTTTTCTCTACAAATATACGACGAACGGCGCTCAAGGCACTACCTCCTTAAAAATACAGGCAAAGAATATATGAAAGATAACTCCCAGCCTGGGATATTATGCAATTATGCAGCATTTGGCAACATATTATTATCATTATAATGAGTTGATAAATGAATAGCAAGTCGCAAAAAGCAGCCCCCGCTTTTACGCCGAGCTGCTTCTCTTCGATTATATATTTGATGGTTAGACATGCATGAACAGCGCTAAAAATTTATACATTAGTGCACTAGTTATCGCGCTAAACGGAATGGTTAAAAGCCAGGCAAACAGCATTTGCTGTGCCACGCCCCAGTGTACAGCCGATAGGCGTTTCGATGAGCCTACTCCCATAATCGAGCCAGTTACCACATGGGTAGTACTTACTGGCAGGTGAAGATTAGTAGCTAAAAAAATAACAAGTGATGAGTTCAAATCAGCAGCAAAACCAGTAATGGGCTCAAGCTTAAATATTTTTCCACCCATCGTTTTAATGATTTTCCAGCCGCCAATTGATGTACCGAAAGCCATTGCTGTTGCACAAGACAATTTTACCCACATAGGAACTTCCAAAGTTGGTATCTGACCAGAACTTAAAAGCGCCAGCGTAATAATGCCCATCGCCTTTTGCGCATCATTGGAGCCATGCGAAAATGACATCATACTGGCAGATAACAGCTGCATCTTTCTAAATCCGGTATTAAGTTTACCTGGTTCATGTCTACGAAAAATCCACATCATGGCAATCATCAAAATATAACCGCCAGCCATAGCAATTATTGGTGACAGCACCAGCGATAGTATGATTTTTTCAACACCAACGAGGTTAATAGCCTCAAATCCTGCCCCTACGCTTACTGCTCCCAGAACGCCGCCTACAAGTGCATGGGAAGAACTGCTGGGAATACCAAACCACCAAGTAATCAAGTTCCAAACAATAGCCCCGAACAGTGCCGAAATGATGACCTGCTGGTTAACCATGGAAGCTGCTTTCACCAAATCGCCGCCGATGGTTTTAGCTACACCCGTACTATATAACGCCCCGGCAAAGTTGAGAACAGCCGCTAACATAACGGCATGTTGCGGCCGCAATGCCCGAGTCGATACTGAAGTAGCAATCGCGTTGGCCGTATCATGAAAACCGTTAATAAAATCAAATGCTAATGCAAAAAATACTACGACGTAGAGCAACGTCAAATCAGGCATACTTTACAATGACTCCCTTTAACAAATTCGCGATATCCTCGGAAATATCCAACGTTTCTTCCAGTTGAAGCAAAATTTCTTTCCATTTGATGATTTCAATCGGGTCGGTGTTTTCTCGAAACAATTTAGCCATTTCCTGGCGATACAACCTGTCACCCATGGCTTCATACTCAATGATCTTAGCACAGCGTTCTTCGAGTTTTTCCCGTTGTTTTTTAATTTCAGGTAAATAGGTAAACGCTTTATCAATTTGTTTGGACGTTTTGGCGACAATGGAAGCCAATTCTCTGGCCCCTTCGGACGCAACACCGGCATTATATAACTCCATACGCTCAATAACACCCTGAATACAATCAATAACATCATCTAACTTATGCGCAATTGCATAAATGTCCTCACGATCAAGTGGTGTGATAAAAGTCTTATGTAACAAACCGACAATTTTGGCAGTATTGACATCAGCTCTTTTCTCAAGCTCATCGATCTGAATCATTAATTCAGGCACATCACCTTCTCGATTTAACGCTGCTTCCAGTATATCGGCTGCATCACGAATCAGTTGCGTGTTTTCCAAAAGATACCCGTAAAATTTTTCCTCACGCGGTTTTAAGCCAAATCCCATACTTAGCCTCCTCAATTTAGTCGGATTCAATCTGATTATAGCATAAAACCTCAATCTTTGTTAACTAATTGTAAAAAAATGTTAAGATTCAGTTAATTCCTTATTTTGTGTTACGACTTAGCCACTAATACTATGCCACTCAATATGAGCACAAGTCCTCCCAGCCTAAGCACACTGATTGACTCATGAAAAATAAAATAAGAAGCGATAAATACCAATATATAACCAAGACTAATCAGTGGGTATGCGTAACTAAGTTCTACTGTACGCAATGCATAAATCCAGAGCAATGTACTTACACCATAAAGCGCCAAGCCCGCGATAAGCGGCCAGGCCGCCAGCACCTTTTCCCATAAAGAACCCGTATCCGGCAGTCGCATCGCACCATATTTTAAACCAACTTGCCCCACAGCTCCAATAAAAATAGAAATCAATAGTATATATAAATCCTTCATTATGACACCATCCTGCCTGTAAAACCGCTGACCAGAACTCCAACGCTTCCTTGATTAGTATATTCCCTCTGCAAGCATGTATTCCTGCAACTACATTATGAACTTCTTGACGGCAATTCATTTGTAATTTATTGTTAGGATAATATACGCTATATCTAAAGGAGGCTGCCCATATTGCCGCAAATTGCCCGCATTGCAGAAATAGATTGTTTCCGGGGAATTGCCCTACTCTTAATGATACTTTTTCAT
>JAGGAA010000302.1 GCA_017889675.1 Bacillota bacterium
CCGCTAGCGCACTGATGGTACTAATTTTTCCATATAACACACCTTGAACGGAAGATGAGCAAACTGTTGGGATTTAAACTCCACAAATCCCAACTTACGATACCATGCTTTTAATGCCGCATGATCAGCAATAACACCAATTAATACCGTCTCTCCCCCCTGGTCAGCAATGTATTTTACCACATACTCAACAATCTGCCGGCCAAACCCTTTATGCCTATACTTAGGTAATACTGCTAAACGCTCCATATAAAAACCGTTAGCTTCCGTTTTTTCAATGGCAACAAAACCAATCTGCAACGTATCACAAAACACCGCAAACATGTCAATCCCTTTTTCGCGCATTTTCTGTAAATGCCGCGCTTCTATAAATGCGGGGTTAGTAGGAGCATTCTCTCTGGTAAGTCCAAATTGTTCCGCTACTGTAGAAAAAGATTCACGGATAACAATTACGCTTTTATGCAATTCCTGGTCAGCATTCACTTGCTTATATATTAAATCCATATAACCGCCCCTTTGTTATCCTGCTCAGAGCGTTTCGATAGCGTACCATTTATACAAATCCCCAGACCTAATTTTTCGCTAGCGCCCTTTACTTCCTGACGACAACGCACTAAAAATATCAGCACTACACTGATACTGATTTAACAAATAAATTGGTATCCCTCAACTTCTTTAAGTTGTCGAAATAGCCTTTTTTAAAAACGACTGTAGTTATTTTTCTTTTCGACATATGGATTATATTTCCTGTGTCAAAAAATAACCGGCCCCATGATTCTCCTTGAATTTCCTGACACGCTCTTTTGCCGACGTGTAGCGGATAAAGTAAATAGTTCTATTGATGAGCCGTAGATGGTTAGGTTGCAGGATATGATGATCAAATTGAAAAGTTCGGTGTCAATTATACTTTACTAGTTTATGAGAAAGAATATATTTGTAAGCAGTGATAATTATAACTCTGTTAAAAACAGCTTCTGGTTCATTTCCGTAATATGCTCCACCTGACATATTGCCACGGGTTTTATATAAGCATTTTGGCGGGGAATTTCCCCAAAGCTCATCATTTTTTAACCAAATTGAGCCGTCTTGGTTCCACTGATTGCTATTTGGATTAAAAGAGCATTTAAAGGTAAACGTTTGTTTTTCAAAGGAAATATTATTATCCAAAGTTTGGCTTCTTAATTTATCTAAAGTGCTTTCATCTGGTATGCAGATTAAGGTATATGTCATTTCAAAAAGTGAATTTTGCTCAGTTTTAGATGTTACTTTTGCTTTTAATGATTCTGTGCGAAGATACTTAACAAAGCCATTTTCTGTAACAGTATATATATCTTCCGCAAAGCAGACATTGGTTAACATGACAAAAATAATTGTAAGTAAGAACTTTTTCATTATAGTACCCTCCTTGATTTATATTATCAAAGCAGCATGTACCGCTAAAAAGATCAATAATAATGAAGATATGTTGTTGGGTATATTAGCAGATATTATTCCTTATATTTTTATATGTAGTTATTCCTAGATTCAGTATTTAATTTTTAGTAGTAAATGGCCAAACACTAAATTTAGAAAAAATAAGCCCTCGGCATATGCCGAGGGCTTAACTTACTGTTACTGCTTAAATGCGTTACTATATATTTCCGGAGGGAATGCTATGAACGACAATTATATCTTAAAAGCATCCCGCAATTGAGAATAAATCAGTGCCCACGCCTCATCGGCCGCTTCCTTCGGGCCAAAATGGGTAAAAGCATGGCAACACTTAGAGAATCTCCTGAACAGCACTTCCACCCCAGCATCCGCCAGGCGCTCGGCGTAGCGCTTATCTTCTTCGTGCAGCGGGTCATATTCTGCCGCAATGATAAGTGCCGACGGAAGCCCTCGAAGGTCTTTCTCTAAAATTGGCGAGACAAATGGATTTTTAGTGTCTTCCTCACTGCGGATGTAACAGGCAGTAAAATAATTAACCAATTTGGGTGTCAGTATCGTCTCTTCCGGATGGAAATGTTTGTTGTAAGCATCAGTAGTATTGTCCAATACCGGATAATCCAGCACTTGGTAAACAATAGAGAATTCTTCCCTTTTCCTGGCTAATAAGCAGATTGCCGTGGCTAGATTGGCACCGGCGCTGTGCCCACCCACGGCAATCCGCCGAGGATCAATTCCCAGTTTCTCCGCATAGTCATGTACCCATTTAACGACGGCGTAACTTTCTTCCAGCGCCACCGGAAACTTACACTCCGGCGCAAGAGGATAGTCGATATTGACGACGACACAGTTTACCGCGTTGACAATCTTTCTACACCATACGTCATCATCTTCAGCACCCCCGAGGATAAATCCTCCTCCGTGAAGATTGACAAAAACAGGGTATGGAACCTTGGTTTCCTTTTCCGGCATATAGATAAGAACACGAGTCTTTCCGGCGTTGGTTAACACTGTGCGGTCAATAAAATTACCTACTGGCACTTCTTCTTTCGGCAATTTGGCTTGTTCTGAAGACTGGCCTTTTCTCATCTGCACTGCAATCCTGAGCATTTTTTCTGAGTTTCCTGCCACGATTAGCACCTCTACTTAGTCAGCGAAATCCTTTTGTAAACGAAATTAACGAATATTAATAGAATCCAAAACGGCACGAACTGTTTTAGCACAATGCTTTAAGTTATCAACTTCTTCTTCCGGCAAGTTCAAAGGAAGTTTTTTTTCAACACCATTTTTGCCGATAACGCAAGGAATACTGAGCGATACTTTTTCAGTTATGCCATATTCACCTTCAAGAGTAACAGAAACTGGTCCCACAAATCGCTCATCATACATAACTGCTTTGGCAAGGCGAACAGCGCCCATGGCTATACCCGTGTTAGTCCAGCCTTTGCCGTTTAGTACATCGTAAGCAACTTGCACAACTTGTTTACCTATAGCGCCTTTATCAAGTGGTGTTTCAATACCGAAGTATTGGTCCAATTGCGGTATCTGTTCTCTCTAACAGAATAGATACCGCTATTACTTTTCTATCTTGCCATCCTTGGCATTTTCCCACTCCACAATCTTTTTCTTTCAGTTTAGCATAAAAGAAGAGCGGAAGCGATAAAACCGTCCCTATGATTCCTCGGTCTCGCCACATGAAAATAGATAATTAATATCACTAAATAGGAGATAATAACTTTACCACCATCGTTTATGGTAATGAGGATACGAATGGACAAACTACTGTTAGCAATAAATTGATGACAAAGTTTTGGGGCAAACTCTTTGTCATCAATTATTCTGTAGGTATTATTACCGGTCTGGTCCAGGAGTTTGAGTTTGGCATGAACTGGTCAGAATATTCCCGGTTCGTAGGTGATGTATTTGGTCCGCTGCTGGCGCTGGAAACACTGCTTGCATTTTTTGTAGAATCTATAGCCATCGGCATCTGGATTTACGGCTGGGACCAAGTATCTAGGAAAGTTCACCTGTCAGCCATTTGGCTAGTAGCAATTGCCGCCAATATTTCAGCTTTTTGGATTTT
>JAGGAA010000303.1 GCA_017889675.1 Bacillota bacterium
TGAACCAACATCATCTCTGGATCCTGAATTGGTAGGAGAGGTCCTAGGGGTCATCAAGCAATTGGTAGCAGAACATAATAAAACGATGTTGATTGTGACACATGAAATGAAATTTGCCCGTGAAGTGGCAGATCGGATTCTCTTTTTAGAAGACGGTGGTATTACAGCCATGGGAACACCACAAGAAATATTTGAAAACTGCTCAAATGAAAGAATTAAAAGATTTATCAATACGATTAATTCAAATTAAATAACAATATGATACGAGGATGAATCCATGAATTTTGATGTTTTATGGTTTGTTAATCTGTTTCCCCTTGTTTTACCCGCGCTGGAATTAACGATTAATATGTCGCTGATGTCTCTGGTGCTTACCGTCTTACTGTCTGTTTTCATTTCGATTATCAGGCACTTTCAGATACGGGGACTATCGCAATTTTTTGGTGTCTACATTACCCTTTTTAGAGCAACACCATTGGTGGCACAGTTGTTTATACTGTATTTCGGTCTTCCCTCGATCATTCCGGCCATGAAGTCGATGAGCGCATTTCAGACAACCGTACTTGCTCTTACGTTAAACACATCGGCGTTTATGGCCGAAACACTCAGGGCCGCTATTGAATCGGTTGACGGGGGGCAACTTGAAGCCTGTTATTCCATGGGAATGACACGATACCAGACGATGGTGCGTGTGGTGCTGCCACAGGCCTTTGTTGTGGCGTTGCCATCGCTAGGCAACCAATTTATCGGAATCATTAAAGGCACCGCTTTGGGATTTACCGTTGGACTTGCGGATATCATGGCCAAAGCAAAAATCGCAGCGGCGCTGGATCTTCGTTTCTTCGAAGCCTATTTATGTGTCACGCTGATTTATCTTGTGATTGTGGTTTGTGTTGAAAAAATACAAGGGATACTGGAAAGACGGCTGCAAAAATTTTATTAAAGGCAGCCTGCGTGATTTGTGGCGTCGTATTTCGTCCTGTGAAGTCATGTGGGTGAAAAGAAAAATAGCGTGATCCCTCGCGAATGTCGAGGGATCACGCTATTTCATTGTGTTTCTCACTGACAGCAAATATTAAAAGGGCAGTATGGGATTATGTGATTACTGGCGTGCCAATTCTTGTCCGATATCATAGGCGCTTTGCAAAAGTTGCTTATTTTCACGCACCATGCCGGGATTAGGCAATCCGGTTCCCACTAATGCCTTAGGACCACTTATAAAACCAACACGTTCCAATACTTGCGCAGTAGCCTTGATAGTATTTGTATATGTAGTGCTGTCTGGCTGATTTTGGGTGAATATCAGGGCATATTTTTTGCCTTTACCGAGGCTGCTGCTAAAATCAGGTTTCAGATACCCGAATAACCGGTCCATAAAGAGAGCGGTTTGGGCAGTAAAACGACCAAAGTAAATTGGTGAGCCTAAAATAATGCCATCTGCTTCGTCGATGGCTGTGAAAATTTCGGTCAAGTCATCCTCGACAATACATTTTCCAACTTTTTTACAGCCTCCGCATGCCTGACAACCACGGATATTTCTTTCGTTTAAATAATAAATAGCGGTATTGCTGCCTTGAGCCTCTGCGCCTTCCAAAGCCTTTTGCAGCAACACATCCGTATTACCATTTTTTCGCGGACTTCCTACTAAGCCGATAATTTTCAAAGCGATCACTCCTTACCAATAATTTATACTACATTTCGAGCGTAACGCAGGGGATTGACTCAATCTCCCCGTTGAGATACTGACCTATAAGTTGTCCGATTTGTGCACCCTTTTCCCATACAGGTTGATTTTCAACGGGTATACAATAGTCAGTGGAAGCTTTTATTTCTTTTCCAAGCTTTTGAGACAAGTATGGTATTCCACTATTTTTGCAATCATCCCCAACGCCGCATGTAAGACAGGGTACACTTCCTTCAATACTTAATTCTGCTACATGATGCATTCTTTCCATAAACAATTCCATTGCTATCGCGTCGAGGGCTGTTTGTCTTATCTGTTCATGACATCCTGAAATAATAGTGACGACATATTTATTCTCATTTAAGCTATGTAAATGTCTCATTGACCAGAGTCTTTCTAAAAAAGCTTTCGTATAGGCATCTAACATTCTATAGGGTGTATATCCGCCAATTACCACGGCTTGTGCATCTTGCATTTTTTGAGCTAATGCAGGAAAATCATCATTAACTTTACAAATGTTATCTGCTATACAAGCTTTACAGGCTCGGCAAGGTCGTACGTTAATATCACTAAGTTTTACAAATTCAAAATCCAAATTACTTGATTTCAATACTTGCAATACTAAACGGTCAGTATTGCTGTTAGGTATAGGACTTCCTGATATACCTAATATTTTCATTACAGTTTCCTCCTAATAGCTTTATAGTTCATAAAAAAAACACTACCGATCGGAATTTTTCTTCTAGAAGCTAGTACAATCATAACATATACATTATACTTAACAAGTACGTATTTTTTATGAACATAGTACTGAAAAAAGTACTAAGGAGGAACATGTGACTCATGAGAAAAGAAACTGTAATTGATGAATGCTTAATATGCCCACAGCCGATGGAAATGAAAAAGCAAATATGCGCTGTATGTATAACCCAGAAGATAGTCAGAGGAAAGTGGAAACTTGTTATTATATGGCTTCTTAGAGATAGTAAAAAAAGGTTCTCAGAGTTGCAAAAGAGTATGCCGCAAATAAAACAAAGTTATTTAACTCATCAACTAAGAGAACTTGAGACTGATGGACTTGTGAATCGAAAAGTATATAATGTAATTCCGCCAAAAGTTGAGTATAGCTTAACCCAAAGGGGAATAAATTTTCTAAGTGTTATGGATTCCATGAATAATTGGGGAAAGCAGTTTATTCAAGAATGCTTTCAAAATAGCGGTGAGAATGAAAAATAATCATTTCAATAAACTGTATGTAATTTATTAGTTTTGAAGGAAGTTAAGATAGAGTTAAGTTTATTGATACTTTAAAGCATTATAAGCAGAAATGTGGATTTAACATTTTTGCCTATTGCCTTATGGATAATCATGTCCACCTTATTATAAAAGTGAATAACGATTCGTTGGAAAGCATAATGAAACGAATAGGAGTAAGCTATGTTTATTGGTATAATTGGAAATACAAACGGTCTGGTCATTTATTTCAAGATAGATACAAA
>JAGGAA010000050.1 GCA_017889675.1 Bacillota bacterium
GTGCGACTGGGTCCTGTGATAAAATCAACGACAGACGGCAACTGGCCCTGTCCGCGCTGCTCAATGAGGTGCCTCATTACCGTAGACATGGTTGGCACAATATCTGACTTGTGCATGACTGCAATATGGGTAGGCGGCAGCAAACTCACAGAACGTCCGGTATTGGCTCCGTTGAACAAAGCTACCGTCCCGGTGTAGCCAATAGCATAGTTAACCCAGGTAATGCCGGCATCAGCCTGTTCTGCAATTTCGATTAGTTCCTGCCGGGACTTATCACTATTCCAAAGCTCAGTTTTTACGCCCAAGCTGGAGAATTCTATATGCTTACGTAACTCAGGGTGATCCCACACAATAGCAGTTTTGGCATTTAGCACTTTGAGCCACAATTTTATCTGATTGGTAGCCTCTACCCCATTGTTAACGATGGCGACTTTGCCGGTTAGCGCTTCCAGGTTGGCCTTAAATAGTGTAAGCGGCTGATCCGCTTCAAACTTCTGCTCCCGCCAAAAAGCCGGCGGTCCAACTTCTTTCCGGTTAGGGGCTACTGTAAGTACTTTATCCCTCCCCAAGGCCTTGGCTACCGTTTGCAAAAACATAGTTTCCTGCGCAATATCTTCCTGAATATTTGTCATATGCTCACCTATTTCTTACGTTTTTCCCATCGCTCGCGGAAGGTTGTATCTGCAGCCGCCCGCATATAACGTGAATTAGTCCAATTAGCAAGCAACGGTAATTTAGCAGTAATATAGCCATTATTGACTAAAGGCTTTTGCCCCAGCGACGCGACTTTCATGGCAAATTTATAGGTACTAGGCAATTTGAAAAACCGCTTCCACATGTTAAAAGCAAACTTTTCAACTACTTGGCCATAACCGTCACTCACCCGCCGATGCCGTAGCTTGAACAACAAATCCTGTAACGGAATCTTTGCTGGACAGACACTTGTACAGGCAGCGCACAAGGTCGAAGCATATGGCAGTTCGCCCCAAAAGTCGATATCATCTTCTAATAACGGAGTAATAACCGATCCTATGGGACCGCCATAGACTGATCCATACGCATGTCCACCGATTTGACGGTATACAGGACACACATTAAAGCAGGCACCACAGCGGATACAATTAAGCGCCTGACGGTATTCTTCATCTGCCAGCATACGTGAACGGCCATTATCAACAATCACCAGATGGAACTTTTCACAGCCATCAATATCGCCTGGCTGCCGCGAGCCATTGATAACCGAAACATAACTGGTAAGCTTCTGCCCAGTTGCATTGCGTGGCAGCATTGATAAGACAGTTTCCAAATCCTCAAAGGTCGGGACAACCCGTTCCATACCCATGACACTAATGACAATCCTCGGCAAGGTTGTTGTTAACCTGGCATTTCCTTCATTAGTAACAAGTGTAATAGAACCAGTTTCGGCAACGGCAAAATTGCAGCCGGTAATGCCAACATCGGCGCTAATAAATTTGTTGCGCAAAATTTTACGGGCAAAAGCAGTAAGGGCGGGTGTATCGGATTCAACCTTTTTACCAGCTACCTTAGAGAATAGTTCAGCAATCTGGTTTCGGTTTTTATGGATGGCAGGAACAATAATATGGGAGGGTGTTTCTCCTGCCAGCTGCAGAATATATTCTGCCAGATCACTTTCGACTACTTCCATACCAACTGCCTCAAGTGCTGTATTAAGATGTATTTCCTCAGTCACCATGGACTTTGATTTAATAATTTTTTTAGCATTGTACTCCTTGCATAAGTCGGCAATAATCTTACGCGCCGCTTCAGCATTTGGAGCAAAGTGAACCTTTCCACCTGCTTTCTTCACATTATCTGTTAGCAACTTCAAGTAATAGTCAAGATGATTGACAGTATGCTGCCTGATAAGCTTGGTCTGCTCCCGCCATTCCTCCCAATTGGGAAGTTCACGGGCCGCTTTATCTTTGTTTGCGCTCAAACGGTCTACCGCTTTGCGGACAGCTTGCCGCATCTGGTCATCTTTTAAGGCTTTGACCGCTCTGTCGCGCAGGTGCAAAGTTGGCCTCTCGCTCACAGTCTCATCCCCTCATCTAATAATTCAGCCACATGCATGACCCGCACGTTAGTTTTTTGCTTCTTTAATCTACCGTCAATGTTCATCAGACAGCTTAAATCAACACCAACAAGTACATCAGCCTTGGTTTCCATGATATTTCGGGCCTTTTCATCTACCATGGCTTCTGATATTTCGGGCAGCTTCACTGAAAATGTTCCCCCGAAACCGCAGCAAGCTTCTTCATGCGGCAAGGGTACATAATCAATTTCTTTTACGTTGGTGAGCAATGTACGAACATATTGGTCTGTATTTAAAAATCTGCGCGCATGACAGCTGGAATGATAGGTTACCCTGTGAGGAAAACGCGCTCCTACATCCTCTTTCTTTAAAATCTTGACCACAAATTCACTAAATTCAAATAGTTTAGCACTCAACTCTTTGGCCTGGCGATACTTCTCAGGATCCTTCTCAAACAGGATCGGATAATACTCTTTAACCGCGGTAATACACGAGCCAGCTGGTGCAACCACGTACTGGCTGTTCTTGAAGGCGGTAAGCATAGTCTCAGCAACTGGCCGAGCATACTCCCAGTAGCCGCTGCTAAGCGCTGGTTGGCCGCAACAAGTCTGTTCAGGCGGAAAATCTAATGTTACGCCCAGTTTTTCCAGAACGCGAACCATAGCTTCACCAACCTGGGGATACATACTATCACAAATGCAAGTAATAAATATGGATGCTTTCATCACATGTGACCTCCACAAATAAAGTAAGCCTTAGCCATTGAAGCATTTTTAGTTTGTGCACTTTATCCAGCATTATCCTGATTTTTTTTCACCTGGACAAGTTGCGGGAATTTCAGCTCTGATAGCAGCTTTTTTGGTAGCAGTGCTTGTCTACAAAATGCCCTTGAACACTGCTTTTCTAGCAGCTCTGATGGGTATAGCTTATGGTGTTTTTCCTATATTTTGGATAGTATTGACCGCCATCTTCATTTACAACATGACTGTTGAGACAGGTAAATTCGATGTAATCAAAAATTCTATTGCCACAATTACCGATGATCGCCGCCTGCAAGCCTTGCTGATTGCCTTTGCCTTTGGCGCGTTTTTAGAGGGCGCAGCCGGTTTTGGTACTCCAGTAGCCATTTCTGCCGGCATGCTCGTTGGACTGGGCTTTAACCCGTTGTATGCCGCTGGCCTTTGTCTTATCGCCAATACCGCACCAGTTGCCTTTGGGGGCATTGGTATTCCGATCATCGTGGCCGGACAGGTTACAGGCCTAGATACTATGAAGATAAGCCAGATGGTTGGACGGCAACTGCCTTTTCTTTCAGTTTTCATCCCCATTTGGCTGGTGGTACTTATGTCTGGTTGGAAGGCAACTAGAGAAGTACTGCCTGCCTGCTTGGTGGCTGGCGTTTCTTTTGCTGTCGTACAGTTCTTCTCTGCCAATTACCTTGGCCCTGAACTTCCGGATATTCTCTCCTCACTGGCATCCATTTTTTCACTAACCTTCTTTCTGCAGATATGGAAACCAGCCTCCATCTGGCGATTTCCTGGTGAAGAGGCTGAAAAATCAAAAACAGTGGTTTTACCAACCTATTCTACAACAGAGCTTGTTACCGCCTGGGGCCCTTTTATCATTTTGACTGTTATGGTTATTCTGTGGGGACTAAAACCTATTAAGGCGATATTGGATATGCCTACCCTATCAATTTATGTACCCGGCTTACACAATCTAGTTACGCAGGTTGCGCCTATCGCCAAAGCACCTACTGCTATGACCGCAGTATACAAAATAAACTGGCTAAGCGCTGCTGGCACAGCACTATTTATTGCCAGCATACTCTCAGCTATAATACTGGGTGTAGGCCCTGGACAGTTCTTCCGCATCCTTGGTAAAACCTTTAGCCAACTAACCAAACCCTTGATTACCATTCCTGCGGTACTCGGTCTGGCTTATATCATGAATTACTCTGGCATGAGTTCCAGTCTGGGCCTCTTTCTGGCAGGCTCGGGGACATTTTTCCCCTTTTTCTCTGCCTGGCTTGGTTGGTTGGGAGTATTTCTTACCGGATCAGATACATCCGCCAATGCCCTGTTTGGTAATCTTCAATCAGTCACTGCCCAGCAGGTAGGCGTTGACCCTATTTTGACCGTGGCAGCCAACTCTTCTGGTGGCGTTACCGGTAAAATGATTTCACCGCAAAGTATTGCCGTAGCCACTGCCGCTACCGGTCTTGTCGGTAAAGAAGGGGATCTATTCAGCTTTACTGTCATGCATTCTATCACTCTGGCTATCCTGGTAGGAATCATGACCTATCTGCAAGCTTATGCCCTATCCTGGATGATTCCGTAAGAATTGCGAAGTAGAAAAAAGTAGATCTGGCCTAATTGCTTAGGCTAGATCTACTTTTATTGTTGCTCCAAGGCGTATCCTATATATATATATAATTAATTATCTGCAGCAGGATTTTCCATTACTTTGTAGTAATTAATTACATATAAAGAGCTGCCGCGAATAAACATTCCGGCAGTTCTATGCAAAAACAGAAAAATTTAATTGTCATAAGGGGGATTAGTATGAAATCACTAAAAGATACCAAAACTGCGGTCAATCTGATGCAAGCATTTGCCGGAGAATCCCAAGCCAGAATGCGCTACACCTACTATGCTTCTGCTGCAAAAAAAGAAGGCTATGTGCAAATCTCCAACTTGTTTACTGAAACAGCCGACAATGAAAAAGAACATGCTAAACGTTTCTATAAGTTTCTTGTGGAATGCCTTGATGGCCAAAACGTTACCATTCAAGCCGACTTTCCCGTTGCTTTGGGCAACACCAAAGCCAATCTTTTAGCTGCCGCGCAAGGGGAAAATGAGGAATGGTCTGAACTCTATCCGCATTTTGCTGATGTTGCCGACCTAGAAGGCTTCCCGGCTATTGCCACTGTTTTCCGGAAGATCGCTGAAGTAGAAAAACATCATGAAGCCCGCTACAGAAAGCTGCATGACAATATTGTCAATGACACTGTAGTTAAAAAGCCTGCCACTGTTCAATGGAAATGTAATAACTGTGGCTACATCTATACCGGCGATCAGGCTCCTGACCTCTGCCCGGCCTGTGCGCATCCACAAGGCTACTTTGAAGTGTTTGTTGAAACTTATTAGTCTGCTTTGACTAACACCCTCTCACCTCGAAACACTTCACCGGTCCCCGTGTTTCTCAAACTTTTCACTCTCCAGTAAGAAACAAAAAAAATAAATCACCGCAGAGAACTAAACGTAATCTCACCACCAACCACATAGAAAGAGACAAATTGCAAAGAATCATTGATGCTCTTGGTTAATGAACAGATAAAGACTATGGTTCCAGGATAAATATAGCCGCTAACCCGAACCCTGCCTGGCTTGGTGGTATTGAGAATCCTCTCGATATTGGTTATGCGTTGCTTCATCGTTTCCACCCGGTCGGGCAGAGTCTTATACTCCAGTTCCTGTTTTGTATAGCGTTCCCTTTTTTCACTTGAAAGATGTTTACTGCCCTGATTGCGAAAGTGAGACATTGCTAACTGCAATTCATTGTATGTAACTTCTGCTTTCTTAATTTGCTGATGGAGACTAATTAGTTCATCCTTGAGAAGTGAATTAGCCGACACCGCAATCTCAGTAACAACACCGGATTGATTGCCAATGGTACTTGCGCGGATTAATTCACCGGCCGATACACGTCCGCCCCGGATAAGTCCCCGACCGCCTTCAACAATGACGCGCGAACCTGCGTACACGGAACTAGTTAAGATAACATCATTGACGATAACGTCCTCATCGGCAAAAACAGTAGCACTTTCAATAAAATTGGCCACAAGACGTTCCCGTACTTTGATTACACTACGCTTCATGCCCTGAATTCCCTTGCGCACAATGATGTTGTTGGCCTCTACCGTGCCACCGGATATTGTACCACATACTTCAACATTACCGCCGGCTTTTACAAAAAAGTCAGGTTGGACAGAACCCCTAACAATGATACTGCCTTTAAAATCGATATTTCCGGTAGAATAGTCAACATCCCCGTCAATTACAATAATCGGTATGACATTAATGCGTTTATCAAGGAATATATGCAAATGCCCATTAATCGCAGCATAAAGACGCCAGTCGTCTACATTAATTACATTTTGTCCCACAGGCATTTGGATGTCATTACCGGGCTTAGGCGGAAGCGGTAACCCAAATACGTCTGTTCCCGGAGTACCTGGTGTTGCAGGAATTTTTTCTACTAACAATTGACCCTCTTCCACACAGAGAAAATTGTTAGTTTCTTTGAAATCAACCCGCCCATCCTCCAGTTCTACCGGCCGCCCCTGGCTGTCAGGATCGATGTAATATTTTAGGAAGGCGTTGTCGCCTTTGCAGGGCGGCATACCACGGGCACAAATAATATTGGTTGCTGTATGTGTTTGCGTAAGCATGTTAAGAGCATCTTCGTCGATACCATAACAAACACCGGCAGCTTTCAAATCGGCTAATAGCTGTGAATATGTGACCGGCGGCCTATCTACAGGGATATTGACACTAACCCTGGCTTCAAGGCGCTTGTATCCAACCTTGACTCTAACCAGATTCTCTGACGGCAAAACTGATAGCTGTGAGCTGACAATGAGTACCGGTGCCCCAATGGCTTCTCTGATTGTCACGGAAATGAAATCACTGTCAAAATTGGTGCATTTCCGATCTGTCAAATCCTGAATAATTGCTGCTTTTGATACCGGCCACCCGTCATTGCCGGGAGCCCACACGCTGAGATACACACCGGCGTCATTGGCACTGATTTCATACCGCCCATCGATCTTCGGTCCTGTATTGGCAATGAGCACTGGTGTCCCCATAGCTTCTCTAATTACCACTGATATGAAATCACTATCAAAATTGGTACATTTCCGATTTGTTAATTCCTCAATAATTGCAGCTTTTGTCACTGTCCAGCCGCCCCTAGCTGGAGCCCATACACTCAGGTATATGCCAACATCATTAGCAGTAATTTGATATTGGCCGTCTTGCGCCACAGGCAAAACTGTTTCATCCATAAAACCACATCCTAGTCCATTAATCAGGTTGCTAAATAAGGCACTATAACTATTGCACTCTCCGGAGACTAACCGATGTACACATAAATATTACTCTGAATTCACAGTTAGCTAAGCACAACCGGGAGCTTTTATGAGACATTTATTATAAATTGCATCGTGTAATAAATGTCCTGATTATATAGGAAATTTGTCCTACCGTCGCTTGCCTGATATGCTATGCAGTGTGAAAGAAGCTAGGGTCCCCGTGTTTCTTATTAGTCTTCTGGCACAATAGTAAAAGCCGGAACCCTGACGAATAAAAGGTTCCGGCTTTCACTATTGTGTATTGTTTTAAAAACGTTCTGGAAGAACTTCCAACCAATATCCGTCTGAATCAGAAATAAAATAGATGCCCATCTCTTTATTTTCATAACAGATGCAGCCCATGGCCTTATGGTGGTTGTACGCTTTCTCAAAGTCACTGGTGATAAAAGCCAGATGGAACTCATTTTCCCCTAGATTATACGCTTCCTTACGCTCCTTGATCCAGGTTAATTCCAGTTTATGCGGCGTCTGGCCATCTCCTAGATAAACGATAGTAAAACTAGGCTTTTCAATGCGCCGGGTTTCAGTCAGTTGCAACGCCTCGAGATAAAAGGCCATGCTTTTTTCCAGGTTTAACACATTAATGTTATTGTGGGTAAATCTAAAGTTCATACATCATCACTCCCTATGTGAATTTTTTTAATCGGTACTACATTTGTGTTCCGCTTTGCCACATATTCATTAAGAAAGTCTGAATATCCTGTCGCAGCACTACACCATGACCGGTACAGAAGAATTCCGGCTGATAAGTACGCAGCCTGCTCAGACCCAGCATAAATTTGTCAAATTCCGGCTCGCCAGCCACTGCCTGGCCGGCAACATAGTCACATGAGCCTCGCTTAATACGTTCACTAGTCGTGACTAACTCGCCTTCAGGCAGACTTTCGCCAAAATAGCAGAAAAAATCGCCAACAAATAAAGCCTTGGATACCTTATCAAAAATAGCGACCGAACCGGGAGAATGCGTGTTAACAAGCACTATTTCCAGCCCCTTTACGCCTTCGACTGCATACGTAACATTCTCCAACTGTGGCGTAAACACAGCAAACTGTGTCGCCAATGCCGGCGCTATCATAGGTAAATCAGCACTATGTACAAACTTCTTCGCCTTGGTAAACAAGGCTGCGCCCTCGACATGGTCGTGGTGGCCATGGGTCAAGAGCACATGTGTAACCATATCAGGCGCTATTCCAATTTGAGCTAGCGCCGGGATAATAGCAGTCTGATATTCTTTCAGCCCCGCATCAATTAAGATGGTTTGGCCGGGACGTTGTAATACATACAAGTTGGTGTATGATGCAACATCCCATGTATGGGTATCTTTAACAGCGATTACATAAACACCAGCAGTCAATTGCGACATCAAATAATTCATTTCTCACCATCCGCACCATTGCCTATTTATTTTATATTACCACATTCTAGAAAGGCAAGCAACGAATCAGCTATTGCAGCAACCAGTCCACTGTCACTGCTTACCTATTGGGAACAAAACTTTAAATACACTGCCCACGCCCAACGTTGAATCTACCTCAATTTCTCCTTGATGCCTTTCAACAATATTGAGGCTGATAGCGAGTCCTAAACCTGCATTACCTGCTTTAGTCGAATAAAATGGATCAAAAATTTCTCCTCTTTGTTCTGGCGGAATACCACTGCCTTCATCTTTAACATATAAAACAACGCTGCCTGATTTACGAATAGTACCAATACGTAAACTCCCGCTAACCTGCATGGCTTCTATGCCGTTTCTAGCCAAAATTAGTACCATTTGCTCTATCTCTTCCGCATGTAAGTTCAACATTGGTAAATTATCAGCTAACCGTAGTTCAGTCATAATACCGCTCTTAACTGCAGCACTTTGCACAACCGGATAAATCCTTTCAAGTATCTGGTTAAGGTTTTCCGGTTTTTTCTTAATAGCTTTGTTCTCAGCCAATGATATAATATTGGTTACCAGTACTTCGATCTGATGTAATTCCTGAAATATAATGCCTAGTGATTCGTTGGTACAACATGCAGCCCTTTTTTCCTGCAGTTGCAAATAGCCTTTAATAACAGTTAACGGATTTCTTATTTCGTGTGCCACCCCAATTGCCATTCGACCAATTAAAGCCCGGTGAGAACTCTTACCTAACCTGGCATGACTTACCCTTCGCTCAATACCCTCCACCGAATACGCCCCCTTAGATATAGACCCTCTTTGTTTCAGTGTCTCTATGACACCATTTCGCCAATTGTTTCCATTTTCCTTCTTGGAAATGTCTTATGGACACAATAATTGAAATCAAGGGCATAAGCACGTTATTGTAAGTAGTAAGGAGTGTGGCTTATGGAAACCCTTGGAGAAAAAATCAAACTACTGAGAAACAAATTAACACAAGAAGAATTGGCAGGCTTACTCAGAGTAGATCGCTCAACGCTGGCGTCTTGGGAGGTTAACCGGCGAGAGCCCGATATAGCAACATTATGCCGCATAGCAACTTTTTTCCAAGTAAGCGTTGATTGGCTTGTCAACCATAAACTTGAAAAAGAAGCTTTTCCCGCAAGAGCACCTCAATTTCACGAAGCTGCTGGCAACTATCAGTCATCTATCGACAGCAACTGGCACAAGGTAATAACAACCGCTCAGGCCTATGGCTTTGATCCGAGTATTGTTCTTCAACTGCTTGAAGTAAACGCAAAAATAGCGTTAGTATTGAAAGAAAACAATCGAAAATAATACTTATGTCTGACCAAATCACATCTTGTACAAACTACCTAAATTTTGTAACCAAAAAGCTTTCTTACGATCGCCGCTTTACAGCGTAAAAAACCAAGACAAAGGGACCCTCTCTTTGCCTTGGTTTTTTAGTTAAATTCAGACTTCAAATATCTCTTAGCTATATAAACTTGATTTGAAACTAAACCCTGGAATAAGTCGAAAAGCCACCCGCACCCTCCCTGTTTTGGTCTGTCAGGAAGGAAGCGGGAGCAATATTTAGTTCTTTACGATGAAGGAAGCTCGAACATTCCCGTGCTTTCGGAAAGAATGTGCAATTGAAAAAAGTACATGACCAAATAAAGAATTATCACTAACAGGACCAAGCCGTACACCACTTTGTTTGACATATGCTCACCCTCTGTTTCAGCATACCATTTGCCATTTAGTTTTGTGTTAATTGTATGTTATTATTTGGTTATTTTTTCAAATTAGATGCCACCGTTTACACTCTTTCTATATCGTAAACGGTGGCATCTCACTTTCCTGTTAAATAGTTAAACAAACCTGCGCATACCTTCGTTGTTTTGACAAATACATTTTGACATCTTCCGGGCTAACCATTTCAGCAAAATTCACTTGGTCTTGTGGA
>JAGGAA010000051.1 GCA_017889675.1 Bacillota bacterium
CAATTGCAACGGGCATGCTGCTGTACAAAGTTTACAATTCACACAGGAACTTGCAACATTTAACGGCATAGGCTTGGGTTTCGCACTAAACCAACTTGCCATAGTACCCATTGGGCAGAAAGAGCACCAGGTACGTTGATGATAAATTACCCCTAGCACAATTCCAACGATTGTTGTAATCAGGATGATCCGGACAAACACCGCTCCCATAGCAGATAAATTACCCCATGCATAATACATCTGTACACCAAAAATACCCATAATGAACATAACCATACATACTCGAAAACCAGTACTACGAAAAATAGCCGGTATAGGTTTCTTGGGCGACATTTTTGCAATTACGTTATCGTAAAAACTACCGCGCGGACAATAATTTCCACACCAATATCGTCCTTTATAGGGAGCCATTATAACTGGTGCAAGCATACATATTATTGCTAGTAAACCAATTACCGGATAAATAAGGCCTACAGTTAGGAAAACCAATAAGATCCAGAACAAATATTGTTGAATATTACTTTTCATGCTATTACCCTTTCTAAATCCCTTAGTATCGTGTTACTTAGACTATCTCATTTCTTTAACATGGTAATCATTGTTTTGGTTAAGTCCTCAATTCGCCGGCGTGCTACAACGTCATCGACATTGATTCCACTCAAACATGCCTCTGTATAGCCTTCAAGGATATGCGCACTAAGTTTATTCATTGCACCCATTACAGCACTCAACTGGAATAAAACATCCTCACATTTCTTGTCTTCTTCTACCATTCTTTCAATACCGGCAATATGACCTTTGATTGTACCTAATCGCTGAAGCACACTCTTTCTCATCTGCTCATTAGCCATAACTCATACTCCTTTTGGTATTAAATATTCATCATATATTTTGCTTATTTTCCCCCATAATGCTTAAATACGCTTGTTTGCCCCGCCCCCCCATGGAGGGGAACATGTTTTTAATATATACTATTATCTCCTTAAAAACAATACCCCAAATATAAACTTCACTGATAGTTTACCTAAGATGGGTTTTCTCAATCCCTAAATAAGACTCTTACTTGGTGGGCTTGCTCAGCAAAAGCCTCCTCTACAAAAATAAGGCCGGCAAGGTAACTACAAATCACCCTACCAGCTCATGGTTTTATCCACCCCACTATTTCTAAATTTAAAGGGAACACATTTTCAAGTTGTGTTCCCTTTTTTAGTACAATGCACATTGTACTATTCAGCGGCTTAAGTAGCCACTAAGCGACATTCTATTAAATTGTGGGATTCACTAAGGTTCCATTTCAGTAGAAATCGCCCCCCATCCCTGCGCGTCTCTTTTCTGCGCTTCCTTTTTTCACTCTCTACTTCTTTTCTTGTCTTTATTATATAATATTATTCTGATTATTGCAATTATTATTTTTTTAAAACTCCTTTCCTACCTACCACTGAACCACTACTACCTCAGTAGCATATTATGTAGTATACAGTATTGCACAAAGAAGGGAGGCTCTTGTCTGCGATGAAATGTCGATATGAAGTGCCCGAAATGATTACCCCGGTTGAACCTTCTTGGCTAAAAAGATTATCATCAGTTACGGGCATGGATGTAGTAGTTGAGACAACCCGCAATTCCTTGTATGGGAGATTACTGGAAGTGGAACATGATCACATAGTATTGCAAATTGGACACAGCGTGACTTTTGTACGCTGTCAACAAATTATTAGTTTAATGCCAGTCCAGAGGTGTTAATCAAATATTACTGATGATCTTAAGCATTCTGTCAAATGGAATTTCTTGTATAGCAAAAACTGTGGTGGAGCTTGTTGCCGCTAATCCTCTTAAACCTGCCTCGTTGGCAGGCTTTTATTTTATAATACTAGATGTTTTAGTAATCACTAAAATTATCATTGCATATTCTGATAAAAACTTGAAGTGAGGTTTATATGGAAAAAGCCGAATTTATCCAAATATGCCGAGACAATGTGACAACTGCAAACCATGAGTTGTCAGCGAAAATCCTGCCTGCCGCTCGCAAATATATGCTACATCAAAATAAAGGTAAACTGCCTGTAATATGGCTTGAAACTAATGATAGCGGCGATAACAATATTGCCTTCATGAATACGACCTATCCTTACTTGCAACAAGTATTTGCCGATATGATTAACCTCTTATACAGTAATACTTTCATGGCCGCCCAGGGTAAAGACGCTCTTGACCTGTTGTTTAGCTCGGCTAAGAAATACAAGGGAAACTTCATCCTTGTAGTGGAAGGTGCCATTCCCACGAAGGATAATGGCATCTATAACGTAGTGGCCCAGACAAAAAAAAGAGCGATTACGGCCTTAGAAGCAGTTACCACTCTCGGGGAGATGGCTGGGTACGTTATAGCCCTCGGAACCTGTGCAAGCTTTGGCGGTGCCTCCTCTGCCGCACCTAACCTGACCGGCTCGGTTGGAGTCAACAAAGTATTAACCAGAGAAATCATAAATGTGAGCGGCTGCCCTGTGAACCCCGATTGGTTTGTGGGTACGCTGGCTCATTTACTCATGTACGGCAAGCCGGAACTTGACGCATTGGGACGACCCACTTTATTTTACGGCAATACCATTCACCGCCATTGCCAACGACGTTCTTATTTTGACAAAAAGGACTTTGCTGAAAAGCTAGGCGATATCGAGTGTATGTTTTCTTTAGGTTGTATCGGTCCGAAAACTAGTGCAGATTGCCCATATCGCCAATGGACCAACCATGTCAGTTGGCCTGTTAAAGTAAATACGCCCTGTATCGGCTGTACTAATCAGGATTTCCCCGACGGCTCAACTCCCTTCTTTGTTCCTCTACCACAAAAAGATAAAAGCACCCAAACGGGTGCGGAAAAATCGGGTTCGGCAGCGAAAGGAGATTCCAATGAGTCCAAAAAAAATCCTATTTAGCCCAGTTACCCGTCTGAGTGGATTACTATCTGTGGAATTATCCATGGAAGATAATGTCATTCACGAAGCTGATGTTAGCTGTACCATGTTCCGTGGTTATGAGTATATCATGCGTGAACATCATGTTACCGATGCTGTCTATCTAACGCAACGCATTTGTGGCATATGCTCGACTGCCCACGGTGCAGTTGCAAGTTATTTATTAGATGCTCTATATGATAATGAAATCCAAGAGATGGCTCAGTATTTAAGGAATATCATGCTAGCCGCCGATTTCCTCCAAAATCATATCAGACATTTTTACTTCTTTGGACTACCAGACTATGTTGTTATGCCGAATTATCCCCCATTTCTTGAGCAAAACTGTAACGATTGCCGGTTAAACAATGAAGATAACCACCGTATAGCCTCTCATTATATTGAAGCTGTGCAAATATCCGAAAAGTGCCACCAGTTATTGACTCTGTTCGGTGGAAAAGTACCTCATCAACACAGTTTTGTCCACGGAGGCGTAGCAGTAGCCCCTACTGTTGATAAAATAAATCAAGCACTTACGCTAATTCGGGACATTCGCAAGTTTATTGGCCGTTGCCTGATGCCTGATACTGAACTGATTGCCCACTGCTACGAAGACTATTTTGCAATCGGAGAAACGCCAAGACGATTTCTATCCTTTGGCCTTTTCCGGTTTGGGAGTAAAAATGAACAGCTTCTATGGAAAGACGGCGTTCTTAGTGCTCATTACTCCAAACCAAGATTAGACCTGCTGCAAGAGGACATAACTTATGCGTGGTATGAACGTTCCCAATCCATGACCAACTCCGAAGTTCATCCTGCCCCCTATAAACCTGAGGCTTATTCCTGGACAAAAGCGGTGCTTTATAATGGCAGGCATTATGAAGGTGGGCCTCTGGCTCGTATGACATTTAATGGTTTCTACTCAGGTGGTACATCTACTATGGATCGCATTGTGGCTCGGTCACTAGAAACAGAACTAATCGCAAAATTAATAGAAAAGTGGCTCACCAAAATTGAACCCGGCGAACCACCACTTGATCAAAAAAAGGTGCTGGTTATGAATCAGGCTATTGCAGTAACAGACGCCATGCGGGGACCATTGCTCCACAGCGCTCAAGTTAGAGATGAAAAAGTCGAGTATTATGATATCATCACCCCAACTGTTTGGAACTTCTCTCCAAAAGATGCAAATGACCGCCGGGGTCCTGTCGAATCAGCTCTGGTAGGCACAAGCATTCCATCACCTGAACTGAAATACATTATACCTGGACGCATCATTCGTTCATTTGACCCCTGTATTTCATGTGCGACGCATTAGATTATAGGCTCCTTTAACACAATTTTAGGGAAACCTATTTTTATCCTTAACCAATAGCTTTCTGAGACATCACTTAATAGCGATGCCTCAGAAGGTTTGTTCTTATGTCTCATTGTGGTTTGTTTAAATCGAATTACTTAACAGGTCGGACTACAATCATCTTCAAAGCAGCAGAACAGCAAAATAATAATAATGATTATTATAATCCAACTAAAATTACCAGATCCTCCACCGCAGCCGAATCTCCCTCCCATAAGTATACCTCCTCATTAGTAGTTTAATGGAATATACTATAATATATGGAGTTTTGATCGGTTTGGCGACAAATAAATTTCACCCCAAAGGGTAAGCCTGTTACGGCACTCAATGGGGTTATTGTCACTGTTCTATAATATTTCGTTGGAAGTAATCTGTACTGAAAAGTCACCTTTACTTGTCCGTTTAATGACGCCCTTCTTACCGGCACCATCATCAACTGTAATGGCTTGCAGATTGTGAGTCATCATAAAGTTAAGCACATCCTGTTTTACGAAGGCTTCCCAGCCCATCTTCTTTGAATTAGCTTGTTCTGATTTTTCTACTACGTCTTCTGTCATAAGTAATCTTCTCCCTTTTCTTCGTTAGATATTATAGTTGATTTTACTAATAAATCGTACTTTTAGTGCACTCATCATAAAATCAAGATACTTACCATTATTGAGCTTTTGCGAGCAATATTCCAGTTACTTCCTGAATAATAAAATCGATATCCGCAAGCATACAATACAAGGTTCTACCACTGGGCATGGTTTTTTCCTGCTGAATAAACCGACACCCATCCTCCCTCAGAGCTTGAATGTTTCTTTGTACTACCGGTTTTTTGTACATTTTGGGATTCATGTGAGGAGCGAAAACGGTGACTGCCTCTGTTGACAGGATCGTCGTAGACAACATATCGTCCGCTATGCCGTTAGCTGCTTTTCCAATACTATTTGCAGTTGCGGGAGCAATTAACAATAAATCCGCCTTATCCGCAAGCTTTTTGTGCCCCGTATTCCATGAAACCGGATCTGCAAATTGATCCAAAGAAACCGGATTGCCTGATGCGTTGCGGAAGGTCAACGGTGCAATAAATTTGGTGGCACTATTCGTCATAATTACGTCAACATTGGCGTGCAGCACTACCAATTTGCTTACAATATCTGCCGCCTTATAGGCCGGGCTGCATCCCGTCACACCAACTATGATATTTTTTCCTTTAAGCATCTTATCTACTCTTTTCGATGTTTATATTCTATCATCATAACAACTATAGGTATCTACATACTTCTAAACAAACCAATTACTTTCCCTGCAATCGACACATTCTCTGCGTATATGGGTTCCATTGAATCATTTTCTGGCTGTAGTCGAATGCGTCTTGCTTCTTTAAAGAAACGTTTTACAGTTGCTTCTTCGTTATCGATTAAAGCTACCACAATATCGCCATTGCTGGCATTATTCTGCTGCCGAACAAGCAAGTAATCTCCGTCTAAGATACCCGCGTTGATCATACTATCGCCCTTCACTGTTAGCATAAATACATTATCTTCACTACCTATCAATTCAGCAGGCAGCGGATAGGTTTCTTCAATGTTTTCAACGGCAAGTATCGGCTGACCAGCAGTAACTATGCCGACAAGCGGAACCGGGATAACCGTCTTATGTCTCCATGGTGCTTCATCAAGTACGTCAATCGCGCGAGGTTTAGTAGGATCACGCTTTATATAACCTAACGATTCCAATTTAGTCAAATGTGAATGCACTGTGGAGCTACTGCTCAATCCAACGGCTTCACCTATTTCCCGAACAGACGGAGGATAACCTTTAGCCCGAAGGTTTTCTTTTATATAATCTAATATTTGTTTTTGCTTTGTGCTTAGTGAACTAACGGTCAATCATATCACCTCAATGATATTGTACCATAAAACGGCAAAAAAAAGAACGTTAGTTTGTAAACTTTATCGAACATACTTGCGAAGAATATATGTTCCATATTGCAATATGTTCAAGCAAACAAACATTAACGTAGTATTCAAACCCGCCTCAAATACTATTCTTTAGAGTTTTTCAACAGTCTCAAATTTACTCCCTGTTTGTTTTTAAGGTCTGCAGATAATCGGCTTCCCATAGTGGACTTGAATATCCGTGATTACCGTCGCTCTTAAACAAATAAGGGTATTTTTTAAGCACAATTATTTCTTCACGCTCTAATCTTCTTAGATGGAAATGGAAAATGTTACACATCAATTCAGTGTCTCTAGCCTGCAAGGCCGTAATCAATGCGCTATGCTGGCGTAATGTTTCCTCCAGACTACTACCGCAGGTCAGCAACCTCATTCGCCGGTAATGGCCACCCACATTTTGAATGGCTTGCAGGCAAAACAGTTTGCCTGTCACAGTATAAAATACTTGATGAAATTCTTCATCAAGCCAGAGAAAACGACGGATGTCCACATCCTTTTGGGAGCAAAGCTCCTGCTGCTGACGCAGAACCTCGTGCAGCAGCGTAATATCAGACGGCGTATGGCAAGCCATGAATAGTTTCATTACCTCTTCCTCTACAGAAAGGCGCAAAAAGCACTCTTGTTCCACACGCGAAATATCAATTTGAGAAATCATTGTGCCACGCTGTGGCAATAAGGTCACAAGCCCCTCCTGATCCAGCCGCATAAGAGCATCCCTCACAGGTGAACGTCCAATTTGAAAATGCTCGCAAATATCTTTGATGCTCATAATGGCACCAGGCTGCAAGTATAATTCCACAATAGCGCGGCGCAGTACAGAGTACACCTCACCATCAGTCACAATCGGTTTTTTAAGGGACAACAATTGTTCGTCGTATTGCAATGATAGTTCTCCTTTTTGGTTGAGACAGCATTTTCGCAAAGCGATACGGCACTATAGGCGGGACATTTTATGGATACTCTCCCACAAACCATTCAGATAGTTTGCACCAAGTGCTCTGTCATAAAGACCATAGCCGGGCATGGCTACCTCACCCCAGATGGCGCGACCATGGTCGGGACGAATAGGCCCGTCAAAGCCGCTATCATAAAGCGCCTTCATAATGGTAAACATATCCAAGGAACCATCGCTAGAAATATGTGCCGCCTCTTCAAAATTGCCGGGTGCGTTGTAGCGCAGATTGCGTACATGGGCAAAGTGAATACGTCCTTTTAAAGCGTGAATAATGTCCGGAATATCATTTTCTGGATTAGATCCCAGACTACCAGTGCAAAGTGTTACGCCATTATAAGGACTATCCACAAGGCTGACAAGACGCAAAAGATTTTCTTTATTTCTTATTATTCTAGGCAACCCAAATACGGGCCAAGCAGGATCATCCGGATGAATTGCCATTTTAATACCATATTTGTCACAAGTCGGCATGATGCATGCAAGAAAATACTTGAGGTTTTTAAACAGCTGTTCCTCATTTACTTCCTTATACATGGCAAATAACTCTTTGATACGAGCCATGCGTTCTGGCTCCCAGCCCGGCAATACAAAGCCGTTTGACATTGCCTCCATGGAAGACAGCATGTCATCTGGGTTAATTTGATCAATGATTTTCTGATCATAGGCTAATACGGTAGCGCCATCTGAACGCATCTTAGCAAGATAGCAAACCAGATGGATATCTGACTGCCCCAACCGTTCAAGCGTTTTAATGTAGTTGTTGATATACTCGTCCCGGTCAGGAGAACCAACCTTTATAGAATCATGTATGTTAACGCTTTCAATACCAGCTACTGTCAGTCCAGCCTTCTCCACTTCTTCCTTCATGCCGCAAATATCTTCTGTCTTCCAGAGTTCTCCGGGTTTTGTTCCATATAAAGTGGTAATAACACCTGTTACTCCCGCCACCTGACGAATTTGTGCCAAACTAACTGAATCGTAACCGGTGCCAAACCAGCGCATTGTCATTTGCATAAATACTGCTCCTTCCAATGCCGCCGAAATTTACCTTTATTTTACACGCTCGGCGGCAAAAAATCAATTGATAACAAGTTTAATGCCATTAATAAATAACGTTCATATATACAGGGAGAATAAGAAACACCAGCCATGCATTTAGAAAAATGCACCGCTCCCACCTCTGATACACTGCTCAGCCCGCGCTTATAGGGAAAGATCCCCAGCAACTTGCGCTCCAGCATGTCGCTGCGCGTATAAATGTCAGGAGTCTCCTCCTCCAGAGCGTGAAAAATTTCATGAAGCAGAGCAATACTGATAATATCAGCTTCGGGAGTAAAGACTTCTAATCCATTTTCCCGAATGAATTGCCTTATAAGCAAAAGTGTACTGTTATTTAAAGTAATTGTCCGAATAGCCGGCTCGTAAAGCCCCATATACAGATATGGGTCCCGCAATTCTTCGGTAGTATACACAAATTTTATATTCATTACCTCTAAAAGCTCCTGCGGCGAAAGCTGGCCATACTGTGCCGCAACACGCTGCGCCATATTGGCAGCGGTTTGCATTGCACCGTCTATGGCTGTAGACTCCTCCTCACTGCTGAGTCTACAGCCGCAAAGATCACTTTTAAGTGTACTGTGGTACCATACGACGTCGGAGCACTCCAGCGCCAGCTGCACCCCCCGGTGCAGTGCCTCCGGATCATACTTTGCCGGTATCATGCCAACTCATTACGGGCCAGCACCAAAATCAGTTTATCCTCCGGTTCCTGGTCGCATAGCTCAGCTTCAATTAGACCGGAAACCTGCGTAAACTCGGGAATGCCGGAATAATCCATTACCCTTGAACCGGCTATGACGTACACATCTGGATTGATGCGCACTTCCCTGGAAAAATTGCTGGTAGTGTCCCACATCCTTTTAAGGATATCGGCTGCATCCTTCATTGTGGTACATTCTACAAAACCATTAGCCCGTTGAATCTTAATAAAGCCTTTTTTATCAATAACCTGCACTGGTGATTTGTCATTCTTTTGGGCTGTTGTAACAAAGATAAAGCCGTTAGATGCAGCCAGTTTCACTTCACTCTTAGCAATACCAAGCGATTCTGCAGCAATATCAATGGCTTCTTCCTCACTGCAATTTTTCATTAGGTCAGTGGTTTTTACTTCGGTCGAGCCCATGGCAATCGCAGTCACCTTCTGGGCTTGTTCATCAATCTCGACATATACTTCAATACTGTCTTCCACCGCACCGCTATTCATGGCAAGTTCCTTAGCCTCTTTTTTCAGTTGGGCAATGTCGGCTGCTGTCGGACTGGAAATGGTTCTTTCCACCATCTCACGCACCATAGCCAGCGCCACACCAATCGAAGATATTACCTCAGCGTTTTCAGGAATTTGATATTTGAAATCCAGCATGTTGGCCGTAAATGTTAAGAGGGTACCTGCGCCGCCTCCGGCACCAACAAGTACGATCTGCTCTCGTTCAATTTTATATTTAGTAATCAAATCTTCGATGACAGGTATAATCTTTTCACAGGACTTTGTCAGGATGGCTTTGGCGGTTTCTTCAATGGACATGCCCACTTCGTCGGCTAAAAGCTGCATGGCTTTGCAGCTTGATTCGTAGTTGCCACGTGCGTAATCGGTTTCTTCCAGAATACCCAGTACATTTGCCGCACAGGTGTTGGTGATTGCTACGCTCTCACCGTTATTCAGCTTGATGACCACATAGTCGGCCGGATCGTTTTCACGAGGTTTTATATGATACAGTGTCGCCCCGTCAAACAACTCAGGAGCCGTAAAGCAGGAATAACCCACACCGGCAATATGTGCAGAACGTGGTCCTACATCAACGACTGCGCCCTTTTTGGCACGTACCATGCTCCCCCCAGCAACACCTAACACGCGTACATCAAGGCTATTTACATAGGTGCGGTGTCCACCGATGATGGAATAATCGACAGTCGGGCGTCCATTCTTGATGACGCCGATATTGGTAGACGTACCGCCTACCTCAAAATAAATACCGTTTGAAGCGCGCAGGTACATCAAAGCACCAATGACGCTAGCCGCAGGGCCAGATAACATCGTAAGAATGGGGCGCTTCTTCATCTCACCAATTTCCATAACACCGCCGTCGCCACGCATAATCATCAGCGGAACATTGATGTTGGTAGCACGTACGCTCTCTTCTGTAGAATTGGCGGTTTCCAGCATTTTGGGCAAAATAGAAGCGTTCAAAGCGGCAGTGCGGGTACGCGTCGTCAAACCGTACAATTTGGTAATATCTGACGCCATACTGCAAGGAATGCCTTGTTTTTCTGCTTCCTCAGCCACAAGGCGTTCTTCTTGCATGTTATCCACACCAAATGCTTTACTGGCAACAATTACGCGATCTCCCTGACTAACCAGTTCTTTTATGGTATCTGTAACCTTTTCCTGAGACATTTCCTTCACTTTTAAATAGGCATGGTCAATTTCGATAAACTTGCCAGTACCAAGATCAATATCTTTGATCTTAGTCTGCCTTTTGGCAAGGTAGCCTTCAATCCAACCGCCGCCCATACCAATCACGCCTACACGAGCCACATCTCCCTCCAAAAGGGCATTGGTGGCTTGCGTGGTGCTGTGTGCGATAAAAATAACCTCTTCGGGCTTAATGTCATTCTCGGCAAGGCATTTCTGAAATGCCTCCACAACACCGGCAGCCACGCCGCGTTCGTGATGATGGGTAGTCATAACGGAGCCTTTGCCCACAATTTCGTTTGTACTGTTATCAATAGCGACAGCTTTGGTGTGAGTGCCGCCAACATCAATCCCGATGCGAATTGCTCTGTTACTCATAAATATAATCCTCCGAAATGCTTAGGTGTCCCGGACTTTCCAGCTAAAGAAAAATGCTGACTCTGACAATCCTGCT
>JAGGAA010000052.1 GCA_017889675.1 Bacillota bacterium
TTTTTCTCTCTCGCCATAATAATGCAGGCCTCCTATGAATTTTATTTTATCATAGAAGACCTTTCCGGTATTAACTTACAGACTTTTTTTCACAGTCTCCGTCCCCGCGGCACAAATTTGCAAATTTGTTTATTAAGTCAATTATTGTGATAAATCAAGCCTGACCCCGCATCGTCCTACACAAAGAAAGACATCTGAAAGTTAGGTGTCTTTTTATTTAGCTTAGATCAATGATGGAAGGGCTTATCTGTCAAGCAAATAGGGGCATTCTATCGTGCATTTCTATTTATTTCATATCTTCTTTTTATGTAAGATCTTAAAGTGAATCTATATCTTTCCATGTACTCTGTATGAGCAAAATCGATGCCAAAGAATTAGACTTGTCCTTGGTATCCAAATATGCATTTAATTTTACAAAATCATCTTCAATATTTTTTACATAATCATGATCAATATCTATTTGTAGAACTGGTTTGATCTTACTCCAAGCTTTTTGCGACTCTTCAAGATTTGTTTTTGCTTTAATCCAGTCTTCGCTACGGATCTCGGTTTCTGTTTGACTCAAATGCTGAGAAAAATTCGTGCTACTATCAAGCCTTTTTGTAACAAATGTACAGGAGCTAGATGATACCGCAAGACCAAACAGCAAAATTAAAACAGCAACTCTACTAAGTATCTCAGATCTCAGGCCATACTTATTTAACCATTTGTTGGTATTATATAGCATGCTTTATCCCCTTTTAAATCAATAAATAAATTTCCTTTGGTGTCTAATTGAGCCAGCGATATCTCCGAGACATCCTGAATATTTTTTTTGCCAAGTTGAAAGTGCAACCAAGCCTTGGTTAAATTCAGCGATTTTAGTGAGCTTTCAAGTAAAACGCCATCCATAACAAGGTTTGTAGGCAGCCCATCATATTGGGTTGGAACGTTTAAATCACTTGGTGTAAGCGGTTGTTTCTGAGATTTCTTTTGTATACTAATTTTACCGCTTGGTTCAAACATTGCGAACTCAATATCAGCAATATTGAATACCCCTAAAGTTCGCAGTTCGGACAAAAGTTCTTCGGTCGGTATACGAATTTGTCTTAAATTAGCTTCAAGAATTTTTCCATTTTCAATAACAACCGTAGGCTGACCATCTAATATTTTACGAAGCTGCATATTATGCATGCTGAGATATGCCAATAGTATAGCCAGCACTGTCCACGTAGCCAAGCCCGCCGACGTGGATAGTAAATTTTCATTTGCTTGTACCGATAGAGTAGACGCTATAGAACCAATGGTAATACCGACGACATAGTCAAAAAATGTTAGCTGAGCTACTTGTTGTTTACCCATAAGCCTGACAAACAATAATAATATGAAGAATGCAGTGAAAGACCTTATCATTACAACAACTACAATTGACAATAAAGTAACCTCCAAACCGAATATCTGCCATGCTTCTAATATGGCATTCCAGAAATTTGTTATTCACGATTATTTGAGAAATGTGGTATAATACCATAGAAATTTCCGAGTTGGATTAATAAACAATCAAACTAATATGGTGATGGTGAACTGGAGATTGGAATATATGACTGCCCATTACAGGCAACGAGATGCTTATATCGTTTAATGTATTGACGAAGCAACGGGCGACTCGGGGTTCCGATGTAATATTAACATCGGATGAGTGATTTCATTACTATACTCTATTGTGGCTTTGCAGGTAATCCTGTAGCATTTGGATAATAATTACTCTACAAAATTTTCAATGGGAGGAAAGATGGAGGAAATAATTTCGATTCTTGTGGGGTGGGGACTGTTCGGTTTGGTGGTAGCTGCTTTTACGGAATCATTTTGTTCGCCAATTTTACCGGATCTTTTGTTAATTCCTATTGCTTTGGCACATCCAGAACATGCGATTTACTATGGGATGGTGGCTACCGTCGTCTCAGTCATAGGTGGATTTATAGGCTATGGTATCGGTAGCAAAATTGGCGTCTCGGCAGCTAAGAAGATGATACCGGCTAAATACGAAGAGAAAATCCGGGCGTTTGCCGAAACTAACGCCTTGTGGGCTATCTTTCTTGCTGCGATGTCGCCCATTCCCTATAAGTTTGTGAGTATTACCGCGGGAGCATTAAAAATTAATCTTACGGTATTTTTCGCTGCGTCACTTGCCGGAAGAGCAAAACGGTTTTTACTCGAAGGAATTTTGTTATACTATTACGGACCAAAGGCGGAACACATCTTTACTCAGCATTCGGAAGAACTGGCGGCTGTTACAGTCATTTCATTGATAATGATCGCAATCGGAACATACTTTATCAGGAGAAATAAACGCAACCTGCAGGAAGATTGACGCGAAAAGTCAACTGGAAATGAGATCAGAAATGCGTAAGAAATAAATTTGAAAACAAAGCCATAGGCGGCAAATACACGCCTATGGCTTTGCCATTGTGGCCTGACATGGGCGCACCTAACGGGTGGAAGTTCCGATAGTGCCAAGCGCATAGCCTAAGATAAGAGTGTCCACTATGAGTTGGAATCTGAAGGAAACCGGCGGCGGCAAATCTTTGATCTGGCGACCAGAAATCACATAGAAGACAGAGGAAACTGGGTAGGGGTACTGGAGAATTGAGGGAAGTGCAATATTGCAAAGATGCCTAACAGATAAATACCTCGTACAACTTGGCTATGATGATATGACCAAGAAATACGAGGCATTACATTAAACTATTGAACCGCCGTATACCGAACGGTACGTACGGTATACGGCGGTTCAAAGGATGGGTAACCCCCTACTCGATTGTGGAATTCGCGAGTACCGGAACGAATAGCCCCACACGTTGGAATCCTATTGCCCAACTGCTTTTATTAAAGCATCGTTTACTGCATTTTTGATACCATTGGAAGTTTTAGTAGCACCTGAGATTCCATCTACATCTGTTGATTGATTTTTGATGATTGCATCTGGGACGTGCTTCATGGCATAGCTGTAATGTTCGGGGCCTCTTTCGTTATGAGAAACGATAGCAATGCTGGCAATTGCTCCTCCAGTAATGGTAACTTGAACAACTAGACCTGGCTGATAACCAGTGGCAGTACCTGTATATATTCCATCAACAAATTTTTTACTCGTGAGATTACTCGGTATACGGGGTTCAATTATATTTGTATTCAGATTAGAGCTATCGGGGATTGGCTTTTTTGCTTGATATAAGCTGAGAAAATCTGAAGTAAAGCCTCCAACTTCAATAATATGAAAGAAGAGAATACCAATAAATAATCCGGCTAGTCCACGATGATAATATAACCACTTCTTTTTGAACTTTACCCTAACAAACCAGCTAATCGCAAGGAGAATTAATAAAACCCAGCAAACGGTACCAAGGTTTAGTGAGATCACTTCGCCAGAAGAGAAAATGCCGTGAATCAGACCGAAGATAATTGCTAATAATCCAAGAAATTTATGGTGTTCCTGCAAGAATCTATATTTTTTCTGTAAAAACCCGCCGTTTATCCCAAAGTGCTTTATTATAATTTTCCTTAAAATATAAATGGCACATAAGAGAAGTACAATTGCAAGATTAACTCTGGCAAATAATATATCAAGAAAAAGCTGCATGTTGATCCTCCTGGCGATTTGTATTGTACTATTAATATTAATTTCCCTTGAGTTATATGGCTATTCAAACGTCATATTTTGCCATTAAGCAGAAGAACGCCGGGATATTGGCGGGCGCAGCCGGACCTGAAGCTAGTGTTGTTATCACCGCTATCGCTTGTCTCCAACCATATTACAGGAATTTTGCCTTCGTAATGTTGTAACCGATATTCGCGAACGGCAGGCAAGACTTTTGCCGATAACTCGTGGTTATCTGCTGTTGCATTATCCTGGCACAGTTGTAGAAAGTCGGCTTTAATATGCCAGACAATTTTCTGTAATTACAGCCACATCAGTAGCTAATAACAAAAAAAAACTGCCAATTAAGGCAGAGTGAGAAGGATTAGCTACAGCAGCAGCCACAACAGTTTTTACTATACAGGAAATTCCACTTGACGGAATGCTTAATCTCATCACTAATGATTTCAAATAGCATATCCTTGTGATGTTGAGAACAAAGCCCAAACATAATTTTCCTGTAGGTTTCTACTGCCCCGAGCTCGCCGAAAATAGCTTTCTGAATGGCGGTACAATAGCATGCAGGTTCTTCAAATTCCTGCTTTTGTATGGGTTTAGGAGGCTCGCAGGTTATTTCCTGGTATATCATGCGGAACATTTTAAAATGTTTAATTTCGTCATCCCGAATAGATGTAATGATGTCATATTGTTCTTGATCAGGAGTGATAGTAAGTAGATATTGGTAGAACATTCGGTCATGCGTCTCATCCCCTAACGCCTCCAAGATAAGGGCAAGAGACCTCTCCAGCTTGGCAGAGTCGCTGCATTTCGAACCTTCAGGGTAGAGCATTGTGGTACCTCCTACAATAATTTTTAGATTCTAACAGCACCTATACTACATAATATGTTATGGGAAAGAGGTTAGTTCCGCGCCACTAGAAGACTGCCATGGGTCCTAAGAAACGTATGGCGTATTGTACTGGGGACTGGTGATAATATACAGTCTTGGAAATTGAGGAGGTAGTGGTAGGCAAAAAAAGTAGGCAGGGAGGCTGATTTCTTTGGGCCTTTAAGGTACTGAATGTATTGGGGCAAGTTATTGGAGTGGTAAGCGACAATGGATTATTGCATAGAATAGAATTATATGGTATATTAATAGTAATATAATATTACAACAGGCGTCCGTTTTTCGGATTAGCTGGGCTATTAAGCAGCAGGTAAAACCTGTGGGACTAGTAATTAGTTCCACAGGTTCTTTTAATATTAAGGAGGAGCGTGTTCGTTTTGCCTTTTAACAGTAAAACAAGTGCGGCTGGTATTTCTGTGTTTTCAAATTCTGTTCTTGTTTTGACTAAGTTTGTTGTAGGAATTTTCACCGGGTCGGTCAGTATCGTATCGGAAGCGGCTCATTCGGCGGTTGACTTATTGGCGGCACTCATTGCCTATTATGCGGTTTCTACATCGGATAAAAAACCAGATCAGCATCATACCTATGGTCATGGTAAGATAGAACACATATCTGGTGCGGTTGAAGCGGTATTGATCATTGTTGCCGCAGTATGGATAATATATGAAGCGAGCCAGAAACTATCTATGCGAGAGATGCCCAAGGAGTTAGAATATGGTATTGTCATTATGATTTTGTCTATAGTTGTAAATTATTTTGTATCTCGGAAATTGTTCCAAGTTGCAAAAGTAACTCAATCCCATGCTCTTGAGGCGGATGCCCTTCATCTACAAGCGGATATCTGGACGAGTGTTGGTGTGTTGGCTGGGTTAATAGCGATTAAACTAACGGGTCTATCTTGGCTTGATCCAGTTATAGCTATAGTAGTAGCCTTGATTATTTTCAAGGCCGGATATGATATGACTAAGAAGAGCTTACGAGAACTTACCGACAGTTCTTTACCGGACGAAGATCAAGCTATAATTCGTAATATTATCGAAAACCATCAGGGGATTAAAGACTATCATAACCTTAGGACTCGGCGTTCAGGAAGTAAGCGGCTGGTGGATGTTCATATTGTTTTAGAAGCTGACTTGCACTTGCAGCAAGCGCATGATATATGCGATGAAATAGAAAGACTAATTGAGACTCGCCTTTCCCCTTGTGATGTAGTAATTCATTCAGAACCACTTGAGGATTCTAGTGTCCAAACAGTTAAATAAATTATAATGTTGAGGAGGATTCTCTATGCAATGTCCAACATGTAAAAAGCTTATTCAAGGTGAATTTAAATTTTGTCCGCATTGCGGAGCGAAAACTAATGTTGTTTGTTCCGGCTGCGGGAAAGAGATGATGCCGGATTGGGTTGCCTGCCCTTATTGTGGTCTGGGAGCTAAGGTGGCAGCGCCCCTGTATCCACCCCAGCATCCTTCTCACCATCAAACATACCATTCTAATTCTAGCTCCTCTGGGCACCGTAATAAACGGAAAAAAGGGTTGCTTGGTAATTTTTTTTCTTCTTAAAGTCCTTATCGCCCATCCATGGATATGATGTGGATAGTTTGTTGGGAGGCGGTAGTTACGGCGTTGTAGTACGGGTCTATAAAGCAGGTTGTTATTATGCCATGAAAGTATATTTCGATGAGTACCTTACAAGGAAAGGGCAGGGAATCTGCTTAGCTGCCCTTTTATTCCAACGGGAAACCGAAATATTGCGAAGTATCCGGCATCCACAAATTCCCGCCTATATCGATTCTTTTGAGTACAAAAATATGTATTGCCTGGTACAAGAATATGTACCGGGCAATACGTTCGCAGAACTTATGAATCAAGGCTATCAAAGCAGTGAAGAAATGGTAAAAGATATTGTATTTAAGTTGTTGAAACTACTTAGTTTCCTCCATGGGCCAATGGACACAAGGCCAACTATTATCCACCGGGACCTAAGACTTTCCAATCTGATTTTATCGGACAAGGGATTGTTTTTAATTGACTTTGGTTTAGCATACCGTATGCAAAATAGTACTGATGAGGCTCTTTTAGCCAAATGTCGTCTTTTAAAGAATGCTTCATCCTCTTATGTTAGCATGCGGAACGATTTAACGGTACAAAGTGATTTATTCGGTGTAGGCGTCGTTGCGGTAGATTTGTTCATTAACTCAGTAATTTCTGATGTTTCTACACAGTGGGAAGAAGTAGTCCCAATTTCTTTGCCATTTAAAACTTTTATTAGAAAGCTTTTAGGAGTGGAAAGCTGTTTTGCGTCATGTACGGAAGCCATTGATCAGTTGCGGTTGCTTTAAATCTAACAACCACCCAATGGGTGGTGTTTTTGTAGAGCACGTTAACCATCTAGCGAATGAGAAGAGTCCGTATTTATTGCAGCACGCGCATAATCCGATAGATTGGTCGTGGGGCGAAGAAGCGTTTGCCAAGGCGAAGGCTGAGGATAAGCCGATATTTTTTAGTTGTGGCTATAGTACGTGCCACTGGTGTCATGCAATGGATTGATGAATTTGCGGACCAATTTCTATTAGTACTTGATGAAAATATAGACTAAACAGAAATTAGAAGTGGCGCAAGCTTTGAATTTTTCAATTCTTAAACCGTGGACACGAGTTTGAACCTCGGCGTCGTATCATAAAACACAGCCTCCAGACATTGTCTGGAGGCTGTGTTTTATGATATTATTCGGGCTTAAGACCGTGTTTTTCGTAGATGTAGCGAGTGAATTCTTCGAGCGATTTTTCAGCATCTTCCGGGAGTTTTTTGCCGGGGTACTGGGGGAAGATGTGTTAGGTGACATTTTTGATGTGAGCTGGGGGCTGCGTCCGTACAAAGTGTCGATGATAACACCAAACACGTCAGCGCGTTGATTTATGATTGTGGGATTAGGTAAGACTTTGCCTTTTCCCATTTGTCACGGTCACATCAAGTAGAAGACAAGGAAAGTATTAGATCAAGACACTACCCCGTCCCCTTGTCTATTATAGTGCTTATTGAGGTATGCAAAAAAAGTAAATTATTGCAAGGAAAGAGTCGGGCTGGTGGAGAATTAGTAGGAAGGTTATGGAAAACGGTTAAGCTTTGGGGGAGTTTGAACGGTGCTAAGAATTAATTAGGTGTGGGCAGTGGGAAGTCTTAAGGGGAGCGTGGCAAAATAGGACCGTCAGGCTGTCCCTGCCGTCCCCGCAATACAAAGTTGTTTATTAAGTCAATTATTGTGATAAATCAAGCCTGACCCCACAACGTCTGTTTATTTGGTTGCTTCAAGAACGAGCCAAAAAGTATGATTAAATAAAGTCTCAGGACAGTGAAAAAAACACTGTAATGTCTGAGGGTAGCATAAGTTAAAACGATATCCCGTTCTCCCGAGTTACCATAAAATTATGTAGCGGGAGATTGTTTTTTCTCTTCGTATAGACGGTTGTTTTTTACCATGTTCCAAAAGACACGGGTGATGTGTCTACCTAGAGAACGTAAGGCCTGATTGTGCTTTTTCCCTTCGGCCCGCTTCTTTTCATAATATGCTTTTGATTCGGCGACTTTGCGGATATGATGCCCCATGCCTACCATCATGGCTGTCTTGGCCCGTTTGTTGACTTGTTGCGGCGATTTGGTTCCCTTATGTTTTCCAGAGCTGTTGTCAAGCGGAGCCATTCCTAAATAGATGGCTAGACTGGCTTCTGATGCAAAACGTGCTATAGTCCCAATTTCGCCACTGACCTCTGCTGCGCTGATGGTTCCGAAACCAGGAATACTGTCGAGGAGTGTTGCTACCGAAGACTGCTTGACCAGATACTCCAACTGGGCTTCCAGCACATCAATTGATTCCTTTAGTTGTAGTAATCGTTTGGCGTCCTCTACAATCATCGGTCCCACCCAGGCAATTTCCGCCCCAAAGATGGCGCTTGATTGCCACCGTGCCAAAGTAGTTGCTTTTGCCGCACCTATGCCGGGAATGCTTCGAATGGTGGCTGTCTTCAGTCTAGCTAGCTGGCGTAGGTCTGATCGAAAGCTGAGAAAGCGCAATACATAGAGCGAATCCACTTTATGAATGATGTCGAGAAATCCCGGACATACAGATTGTAGGTCCGCCTGCATGCGGTTTTGCACATTAACTTTCTCCTGCACTAATTGTCGTCGGCGGCGACTGAGCCGTTTAAGTTGTCGTTCAATCATGCTGACGGCTAGGACGGGTTGCAGGGATTCTTTAACTTGCTCCATAAAGGGAGCCATCATCATGAGCGTAACAATCTGTTGTGCATCAATGCTGTCCGTTTTTGCCGGAGACGAAAATATCTCCTTAAACCGTGCCAGTTTTAAGTTGTTGACATTCAAGAGGGTATACCCTTTGTCCTTAACAAGTTGATCCAGTGGCCGGGCATAGCCGTTAGTGCCTTCCATACCGACAATAACCGGTAGGCGTTGTCGGCGTTCCTGCTCACTGACGCGCCTAAAGAAATACGAAAAACCGCCGGCGTCATGCGTGATTTCAAATTGCTCTGTGATTCCACCTGGTCCCCCAATGGCGACGTGATGTTTGCGGCATCCGACATCTACGCCAACCAGCAGGTGCTGTTGTTGCATGTATGACTCCTCCCTTTTGTGATACCCCCGTTATTATCCAACATCACGTCTACTAACAGAGCCACTTCCCGCAAGACGGCATCATCCCGGTAAATGCTACGGATAACAACAAAACGAGGGCGGCATTTCAGAGCTGAATTAACTCATTTTCATGAGCAACTAACCCCACGAGCCACACCCTCGTCTGTCGTCAGTATATCATTTTCTCGCGGGTGTCGCTACCAATTTCCATGGTAGACCCCACATCGTCTGTTTATTTGGTTGCTTCAAGAACGAGCCAAAAAGTATGATTAAATAAAGTCTCAGGACAGTGAAAAAAACACTGTAATGTCTGAGGGTAGCATATAAAATGCTAAGTCCATGCGGGATAAACTGTGACGGATGTAAAGATTTTGAAAAATCATGTGCGGGATGCAGGGCTATTTCGGGCAAAGTCTACTGGGCGAAATTTATTGGTTCAGATATTTGCCCAATGTATGATTGCTGCATTAATCAAAAAGGGGTTGAACACTGCGGCCACTGCCCAAAGCTCCCTTGTGAAATTTATTATGCTACTCAAGACCCCTCCACCACCGACGAAGAGCATAGAGATAGCATAAACCAGCGCGTGAAACTTTTGAAAGAAATGATACCCATATGAAAACAGGTTTAAGGAAAATTCCCGGAGTTGGGCCAAATATTGAGCAAGACTTAATCAATTTGGGATATACCACGATTGAATCCTTAAAAGGCCGAAATCCAGAAGAAATGTATATGAAAGACTGTTTATTCAAGGGGTTCAAAGAGGATAAATGCCAACTCTATGTATACCGTCTGGCTGTTTATTTTGCTGAAAATGAAATACATGATCCTGAAAAGCTCAAGTGGTGGAATTGGAAGGATAAAATACAAACCTAAAGTAAATGCAAAGCACGGCACAGATTGGACTGGCCGTGTTTTATTTATAGGTTGCTCACAAATATATGTTCTGTTTGAATTATTGGATTATAGTTTGGATTTGTAGATATAGAGACTTTGGTAGCATAGCAATCTTTTTGTTTTGTTTGGGCGTAGAATGCAAAAAAAAGTAAATTATTGCAAGGAAAGAGCCGGAATGGTGGAGAAATTAGTAGGAAGGTTATGGGAAAAGATTAAATGAGCGGTGTCGTTATACGGAAACTTTGGGGATTTTGAACGGCGCTAAGAATGAATTAGGTGTAGGCAGTGGGAAGTTTTAATGGGAGCGTGGCGAAATGTTGATGGAAAAGGGACGGTCTCTGGCCCGCTTAGTTGAGAGAAACTGCATCGCCGGAACCGTCCCCGCGAGTCGTCCGAGGAGGCAAAACCGTGGAATTCTCATTTAATTTATTTAAACCCCATAGAGAAAGGAAACCAAAGTGTACAGAGCCTTTGATAGCAATAAAACCTAGTGGGAGAATCGTTTTCAATAGTAAAGCCACTGAATTACTTGATAAACAAAACTTTTGTATGCTAGGCTATGACATTGAAAACAAGGCTTTAGGAGTTTTACCGTTGGAAACTAAAGAAACCAATGCTTTCCCCATAAAGTATGCAGCAAAGGGAGCTTATGTTGGTGCGAAGAAATTCTTTAGATTCTTCAGAATACTACCAGAGCAACTTATTCAAAAACATCCAATTGTTCAGGACAAATACATTGGGATAAAAATGTAGAGGTAAACGTCGGGTTTAGAGTGAAGGTAAAACTTCGCCTGTTCCCGGCATTTTTTTGTTTGTGGGGAGCTTAAAACATAGCAATATTTTAAGGGAACAGTTAACTGAAGTATCATAAATAATTGTTGCTATATTTCTTTTGTTCGAATAAATTTTATTTTCAAAACACTTTCGTGTATTCCTTGGTGATAACTATTATTTATAGGATAACATGCATGAATTTCTATTTTTTTCGTCAATGCTGCACATATATTGTGAACCTCCATATAATGAAAATATAACATGATAAAGGAGGAAAACATTATAAAAAAGATAGTTGTAGCAATGCTCATGGGATTATTTATTTTTGGCGGAGCAGTAAATTCAAATATCTGTAACGCCTATAATGAATACGACATTATTCAATGGAACTATCAAAGAGAAAGAATACAGGTAGATGTAGCGAATACTATTGGTGTGTCCAAAGATGTAGTTGCATATTTTATGGAAGAAGGATACGCCCCAAGGGATATTGTAATGGCTGGTTTATTAGTAGGTAAAAATAGTAGTATAAATGGGCGCATTAGCAATATAAATGAAATATTGTCAAAAAAGACTAGTAGTAACAGTTGGCGGGACGTAGCAATTACTATGGGAGTAGACCAAGAAGCCTTCAATCAGTACGTGGAAAAGGCAAAAAAAATAATTTAATA
>JAGGAA010000304.1 GCA_017889675.1 Bacillota bacterium
GCCTGGGAAGTATATAACCAAAAACGTACCAGCAAATAAAAGAAGCTTAATGGACTCTGTCCATTAAGCTTCTTTTACACTCTGTCAAAAACAATGTCTTTGACAACTTCCCCTGCAATAATGAGACCCACCACCGACGGGACAAAGGCAATACTGCCGGGAATTTGATGGCGCGATGTACATTTGCGTGTTGTCCCCGGTGGGCAAATACAGCCAACGCTACAACTAGAGCTCTCGGTCGCCACCGGGGTAATTGGCGCCTCTTTCGAATAGACTACCTTAAGTGAAGTGATGCCTCGCTTTCTTAGCTCCTGACGCATCACTTTGGCCAGGGGACACACGGAAGTACGAAAAATATCAGTCACCTCAAACTGTGTTGGGTCCAGCTTATTACCAGCCCCCATAGACGAGATAACCGGAATATTTTTAGCTTTGGCCCGAGCAACAAGATCAAGCTTGCCGGTAACAGTATCAATAGCATCTACGATATAGGTATAATCATCGGCAAGCAGTTTTTCGGCCGTATCTGGCAGATAGAACTCTTGAAAAACCGTGACCTCAGCCTTAGGATTTATCTCGAGAATACGTTCCCGCATAACCTCAACCTTAGGTCTACCAACCGTTTTTCTAGTAGCATGCAGTTGCCGGTTAATATTAGTCAGGCAAATACAATCATCATCGACCAGCACAAACTTACCCACACCTGAGCGTACCAGACCTTCCACAACATATGTGCCAACCCCGCCAATACCAAAAATGGCCACCTTGCTTTGGGCTAGTTTACCCAGGCCCTCTGTGCCGATTAATAATTCTGTCCGGGAAAATTCATGTAACATCTATTGTCACCCTTTATCTTACTGTAGTTGATGCATTGTATTAGTGTAGCAAATATCCCCAGACCAGTCAACAATCCTGTGATCTTACTTACGGGAGATACGTGGTTTAATGGTTTTACCACATTTCGGACAAATGTAATTGCCCTCTTGATCCACTTCCATTACGACTCCACACTGAATATGCACCAGCATCCTGCCACCTCCTAAATTAGTACCACAATAAACAGTATATGAATTTTAACGAAAATTAGACCAGAATAGTTAAAAAGTAGATAGAGCCAGAGGGATGGCTGCTATCTACTTTAAAAGGGGGAATATTTATTTAACTATTCACCACATGACTTTCGTTTTAAAAGCTGTGGCTCAAAGAGAATTGTAATTGGTTTCTTGGATGAACGGCCACCCTTTATGCGTTTTATCAGCAAGTCTGCGGCCTTATTTCCCATATCATATACAGGCTGTGCAACAACTGTCACTGGTGGATCAATTAACTGCGCCCACTCCCAGTCGTCAAAGCCCAGCACCGCAATCTCTTTAGGAATCGTTACACCCATTTGTTTAATTGCCTTTACCACTGACATGGTAATCATATTATTCGCACAAAAAATACTTGTTGGTTTATCTGCAGTCACCTCACCGTCAAGTAAAGCATGCAGTTTGGACAAAATTACCTCGTCTTCCATACTTGTCTGTACCAGCCATTCTTCCCGGAAGGCAAGATTATGCACTGCCAAGGCAGCTTGATATGCTTGTACCCGTTCCAGTCGCGGACTGACATGGTCATAGGGCAGAGTAAGCATCGCAATACCAGCATGACCTAGTGCTACCAAATGATCGATAGCCTGCCGCACGCCCTTCGCACTGTCTACCGTCACGGTATCAATAGTAATATCGGACGCCTTGCGGTCAATAAGCACAATGGGAATCGTTTGGTTGACCTGCGCAATAAGCTCGTTATTGCAACCGGTGGTATTAATAATCAACCCATCAATCTGCTTATCTACCAGCATATTGACATAGTCCCGCTCTTTAGCAGGATCATCATCTGCATTACACAAAATCAGATTAAAGCCAGCCTCATTCAGGGTATCTTCAATACCTCTAATAATACTGGTAGAAAAGGGATTTAAGATATTGGCAACAATGGCACCTACTGTATGGGTTCGCTTTTGCTTGAGGCTGCGAGCCAACGCATTTGGCCTATAGTCAAGTTCGGCAATAACCTGAGCAATACGTTCTTTCGTATCTACTCCCATATGATCATACAAGCCATTTAGATATCTAGATACAGTGCTTTTAGAAACTCCTGCTCTCCTGGCAACCTCAGCAATTGTAACAGCCATTATTTGTTACCGTTGTACCCGTCCTGAACCATCACCACCTGCCAACGCTTTTACTTCGCTAACAGTTACATGGTTATGATCCCCTTCAATGGTATGCTTGAGACAAGAAGCTGCCACAGCAAACTCAAGAGCGTCTGCATTCGAGTAGTTATTCAGCAGAGCATAGATTAAGCCACCACCAAAGGAGTCGCCACCGCCAACGCGGTCAATAATGTGAATGGCATAGTTTTTCGAGAAATAAAATTCATCATCTTTATACAGCATAGCTGCCCAGTTATTATCAGAAGCTGAGATGCTGCCACGCAGGGTAATAGCTACAGCCTTAAAACCAAAGCGTTCTTTCAGTTTTTTCGCAACATCTTTGTAACCATCATGACTAAGCTTACCACCAGTAATATCGGTGTTATCGGCTTTAATGCCGAATACTTTTTCTGCATCTTCCTCATTGGCAATACATACATCCACATAAGGCATGAACTCCGCCATAACCTTACCGGCTTTTTCGCTAGTCCACAGGTTTTTACGGAAGTTAAGGTCGCAGCTAATTGTCAAACCTGCTTCTTTAGCAGCTTTACAGGCTTCCAGTACACACTCGGCCACATTGTCGCCCAGCGCCGGAGTAATACCAGTAAAATGGAACCATTCAGCACCTGCAAAAATTGTTTTCCAGTCAAAATCTTCTTTTTTAGCGCCAGAAATTGAGGAATGGGCACGATCATAAACTACTTTGGACGGACGCTGAGAAGCGCCTTTTTC
>JAGGAA010000305.1 GCA_017889675.1 Bacillota bacterium
GCTGGAGAAATTCTCCTAACAAGTATGGATAAAGATGGTACCAAAGATGGCTACGATATTCCCCTTACCAGGGCCGTATCGGAAGCTGTCAATGTACCAGTTATTGCGTCAGGTGGTGCGGGCGAGCTGGAGCACTTCTATGACGTATTAACGGCAGGTAAGGCTGATGCAGTACTAGCAGCGTCAGTGTTTCATTATGGTCAGTTCACCGTAGGTCAGGTTAAAGAATATCTTAAATCCCGAGGGGTAGAGGTGAGAGTATGAATATAGATACCATCAAATATGATGCTAACGGCTTAGTGCCAGCCATCATTCAAGACGAAGCTTCCGGAACTGTGCTTATGTTAGCCTATATGAATGCTGAATCGTTGAGTAAAACACTGGAAACAGGGGTAACTTGGTTTTACAGCCGCAGCCGCCAGGCGCTCTGGCAGAAAGGCGAAACCTCTGGTCATGTGCAGGCTGTTAAGGAAATGTACTATGACTGTGATGCGGACACTATTTTAGTTAAAGTAAGCCAAACTGGTGCAGCTTGTCATGAAGGAACTTTTACTTGTTTTAGTCGCAGGTTGGATACGGATAACGAGCAGACTGAAAAACTATTTGATCCTGATAAGGTATATAAAGAGCCGTTGGCTGGCGTATTATATGAGCTTTACAATGTCATCAATGATCGTAAGCATAATCCCAAAGAGGGTTCGTATACCAATTATCTGTTTGAAAAGGGTCAGGATAAGATTTTGAAAAAGGTTGGTGAAGAAGCCGCCGAAACCATTATTGCGTCTAAGAATAACAACAAAGACGAGATCCTGTATGAGATGGCTGATCTTTGGTATCACTGCTTAGTGCTGTTGGCCAATCATACTATTACGCCAAGTGAGTTGTTTGAGGAATTGAAAAAACGCAGGAAGTGAACTCGTTTTAGCAGAGCTAAAACATCGGGGGTTCAGGTGGAGAGTCTACTCCACCTGAACTGACGCCGCCTGTAGAGGCGGGAGTTTTGACACAGCGATTAAGATAAAATAGCTTTCCTGAATTTAATAGCGAAAGAGGCATTGAATCCTGTGTAAGTGCAGGTTTCAATGCCTCTTTTTTATACCAACTACTAGAAGCTATTTCCATTAACTCGTGTTTGACAATTAAACTATAATGTATACATTTTTTTACCCATTGTGTAAAGAAACACATTGCTTTATAATGTACGTTAGTGGATATCAAGTCCAGGACCACAAGGTTTTTAAGTAAGAGCTTGATCAACTACTATATGCAAATGGAGGTCTTCCAATGTTTAAACGTTTACTCATTGCCAACCGCGGGGAAATAGCGGTACGTATCATGCGGGCCTGCCATGAGCTGGGAATTGAAACAGTTGCTGTGTATTCTGAAGTAGATGCGGACGCGCTGCATGTTCAATTGGCAGATTATGCCTATTTGATCGGCCCGGCTGACGCCACCGAAAGTTATCTAAACATAGATGCTATTATCACTGCAGCAAAAGCATCGCAATCCGATGCTATCCATCCTGGCTATGGCTTTTTATCAGAGAACGCCGAATTTGCCGAAAAAGTAACGAGTGCTGGTTTTGTTTTCGTTGGTCCCCGCGCCGAAACTATCTCTAAAGTAGGCAATAAAGATGCGGCTCGCGAAGCCATGAAACAAGCGGGATTACCTATGGCGATTGGCAGTGAACCTGTACGCGATGTAACCGAAGCTTGTCATCTTGCCGAAGAAATTGGCTATCCGGTAATCCTGAAACCGGTATCCGGCGGCGGTGGTAAAAGCATGTTTGTTGCCAATAATCCATCTGAACTATTAAGTGCCGTAAATAAAGTGGATCTTACGACTACCGTTTTTTATTTAGAAAAATATATTGCCGATGCCCGGCATATTGAAGTGCAAATTGTCGCTGATAATTATGGGCATGTCATCCATTTAGGGGAACGTGAATGTTCTTTGCAGCGGCGTAATCAAAAAATTTTGGAAGAAGCACCGTCAAGTGCTCTTTCATCGGAAATGCGTCAAAAAGTTGGCGCCTTAGCTATTCGTGCTGCTAAAAGTGTCCACTATACCAATGTAGGAACAGTAGAATTTCTTATGGACAAAAATACCGGCGAATTTTATTTTATGGAAATCAATCCGCGTATTCAGGTAGAACATGCCATCACCGAAATGATTACAGGTATTGATTTAGTGAGGAAGCAGCTGCGTATTGCCTCAGGCGAACCACTCAATGTCAAGCAAGATGACGTAACCTTTACTGGGCATGCAATCGAATGCCGCATTAATGCCGAAGATCCGGCACAAAACTTTTTGCCTTCGCCAGGGCAAATTACTTTCTATTATCAGCCAGGCGGTCCCAAAGTGCGTGTGGATAGCGGCGTTTGTGCTGGTTCTATGGTGGAGCCCTACTATGATTCTTTGATTGCTAAAGTAATTGTGCGAGGGCGCACCCGTGGTGAAGCCATCAAGATCATGCAATGTGCTCTGAGTGAATTCCGGATCAGCGGTATTAAAACCACCATTGATTTTCATCTGAAAGTACTCAAAGATCCGTATTTCTGTAGCGGGGATATTGATACCCAATTCATTTATAAACGTATGATTTCATAAATACTTTTCGATAAAGCCTTCCAAGCAAATGTCTGGAAGGCTTTATCTTGTTACCGTACCTTCTTAGATAGTACAGCCACCCCCTTGTCTTAAAGAAATTGTGCCCCCATAAGGTGGTCTGGCACCCGCGTAACTTTCGTAACTTCCGTTACTCCCGGCCTTTGCCGGAAAAAGCGTTCCGCAGGAGAAAAGGCGGGAGGCTTAGGGCCTAGACCTTTTGTTACTGTTGGGGCAATGCCAAAAGTAAAATCCTGCTTCTGAAGAAAAGTAAAAAAATTGACACAATTATTAACTTTCGTGTAAACTGTATATAGATGTATAGATTCGAGAGAATTTAATACCGGTTTATTATCGTGTAGCTGACGACATAAAACAGCAAATCGAATCAGGTGCGTTAAAAGACGGGGAATTGATTCCGACAGAAGCACAGCTCTGTGAGCAGTACGCCATAAGCCGTATGACTGTACGGCAAGGTATTGCTCTGTTGGCAGAAGCTGGCCTAATTGATACAGTCAAAGGAAAAGGTAGTTTTGTTACCCGTCCCCGCCTAAATCAGTTAGTTATTGATCTAAAGAATAGTGGTGTTAACAAAGACCAGTTACGGTATAAGCTCATAAGCGTCAACTTAATTCGTAACAACCTGGAATTAACCCAGGAATTGGGTTTCACTGGAGAGTCCAACGTTATTACAGTAAAGCGCGTACTGTTCAAAACGGATTTACCTGTGGCTATTGAAGAAAAATTTCTGCGATATCAAAAAGGAAAACCGCTATTGGAAACACAGCTGGAATATGCGGATTTCCCTGAATTGGTTGCTAAGCATCAGGATAGTGTACCTGTACGCAATGATATGGTAATATCGGTGGCGGCTCTGTCTGCTGAGCAGGCTAAATTGTTAGAAGCGGACGAGGTACTCCCGGCACTGGTAGTAAAACAAGTTATTTATTCTAAAGAGGACAAACCGCTCGGAGTATCTGTCATGGTTTGTCACAAGGATCGGTTTGAATTAAAGGCTACCTCATATCCAATTTCAGGAAGGTTGTGAGATTATGCTAAAAATCCAAAAGATGCTAGTTGGTGCTATGGCTAGACTGGACGAAACCATGGTAATGAACCTAGTTAAACAAGGTCTCCAGATGGGGATTAATCCCTATGTTCTACTAGAGGAAATTAGACTAGGAACTGACCGGGTAGGAGAGCTTTACAGTAAAGGTGAGTATTTTTTATCAGATCTAATTATGGCTTCTGAAATTTTTAAAGATGTGCTAACCCTGGTAAATCAAGATAGAGTGTTTACAGCCATAGCTTCCTATCCTACTGTTGTTTTTGGCACGGTGGAAAATGATATTCACGACATTGGCAAAAATATCACAACAGGTATTATGAGTTATAATGGTTTTGATATTTGTGATTTAGGGGTTGATGTACCTGGAGAAAAATTTGTTGAAGCTGTCGAATTGCATAATAGCCGGGTTGTTTGTTTAACCGGACTAATTACCGAAGCATTTGATTCTATGAAAAATACAATTGCGTTATTGGAAAAAACTGGGCATCGAGCACGGACTACTGTAATCATTGGCGGCTTGGTCAATGAAAGTGTAAGAATTTATACAGGGGCCGATTACTGGACAACCGACTGTAATAAAGTTAATGAATTATGCCGAAATATCCTAATGACTAATAGGAAAATTGTTTAATCTATATGAGCAAGTGGTCAAGGGAGGCCGGCGATACTAATGTGTCGAACGCCTACGTGTGAGATAACTATGGCACACTTTGCTTGTCGCAATTTTGAAGGAGGTCTAATAAGCTTATTGCTAGCTTTTTAGACCTCCTTTTTATAATTAGCTTATTTGCAGATGCTTACATTTTCAAGTACCTTCAAAAAAAGTGCGACGGCTGGGTTGTGATGATTTTTTTTCCAGGCAGCGACAATATTGCTATAAGCATCTTCCCCTTGCATGTCAACAATTGAAATGCTAGGGGAAATAGCGCGGAGTAAAGCCGGATCTTTTGACATAAATGAAACACCTAGACCTGCTTCGACCATCCAATGCACGCTTTCCATGCGGGTTGTTTTATTAGG
>JAGGAA010000053.1 GCA_017889675.1 Bacillota bacterium
TCCAAAGCAAGATACTTGCATAAAAACATTGTAATTGCAACAGCTATACCTGTTTTAATAACGCGTGCACCAATTTTCATTTTTCACCTACCATAATTTCTAATATCTTTTATTATCCCATTAGTTCTCTTTTCTACTATGTAATCGAATGGGTCGATTCTAAAGAATCCCTTGTTCTATCTTCTCTACGATAAAATCATTGACTGAACCAGCGGCCTCAAACTGCTGTCGAGCTGCAACAGCAGTTTGAGGATTCGATAATAAACCATAAATATAATTATCGACTTTTTCTTTTATTTCATAGGGAAGGTGGAGACTGAGATCTTTTTCCCCATAAGTAGGAAAGCACATCTTGACTTTTTCTCTCGCTTCTTTAGCGGACATGCCTTGATTTTTTAACATAGCATAAATCGCCATTCGCTGGAATTCACTAAACTTTTTAATTAAACCTCTTTCCAGTTCATCCTTATTCCACCATTCTCGGATTTCTTCATCAGAAACACCGAATAGGCGGCGTTTTTCAAGCATCTCATTCATGCGAGTATTATTTTTTTCAGTCTTTAAAAGATAATCCCCCATATTGGATGATAAATTAGATTCAGATATCATGTTTTCTTTGACTTCTTTCAGTAATCTCTGGAATATCATTTGTGCTTGCTCTTTGGTTTCAATATCTTTCATGATTATTGGAATAAATTGTCGTTCCAATTCCTGTTCGCGCAGGGTAGGAGGACTTTTCTTGGTAAATAGTTTAGATAATAATCCCATAAATAACACCCTGTATAATGAAAATCGTAAAATTCCCATTATCCTTTCTTTTAAAAATACAATACTCGCTATAGATTAACAAACACTATAGATTGAAGTGTTCCGCTTTTAAACTCTACAATTCTTGCGCATTTAATACACATGTGGCTTAACCTCTATGTTTATATTACTATTTATTCTGTTTCACGGAATCAAAATTGCCAGCCTGCTCCTTCGCGCATGATAAGTCAGGCGACAGTTCTTGGGATCACTATATATTATAAAATTTTAGTCTTATTTCCCTGAAGACGCATAGAACTCCTGCCAAATCCTCAAGTATTTGGCAGGAGTTCTGGTTCTATTTTTACGCTATTGTTATCTTCTTAGCCTTGACTAGAATAGATATTTGCATCATCCTATGTTTAGGCAGTACAAATCATGTCCCCTTGTTTCCAAACATCACCTACGGGTGGCGATATGGTCTCTCAAGGCCTTGTTGTGGGTTACAGCAATAAGGCCAATATTTCGCCTTTCTACCTCCTGTCGCCATTATTCAGCCACCAAATGCATTTATTATGTGATTACATTTAATTGAATCCCTTACCAGATATACTTCCAAAATATCAAACCTACAAGCACTATCGGTAATTCCTCGCTGATTTAGAAAACACAGTGCAGTATTAATTATTTTCTGCTGTTTTTTAAAATTCACGGCTTCTGCCGGATACCCATAAACTGTCGATCGTCTGGTCTTTACTTCAACAAAGACTAGACAGTCTTTATCTTTAGCAATAATATCTATTTCGCCAGTCTTAGCACGGTATTTAGTAGTAATAATGGTATATCCAAGTGTACTTAGATAATTAGCAGCAGACTGTTCACCTTTATCGCCAGTCGCAATATGGTTCATTTTCTCCTCCATAACATTAGAACTGCCTGTTACCTAACCGCTGATCCAAACGATAAATATAAGCTAAAACTTCAGCCACCGCTTGATATAATTCAGGAGGTATTTCTCTGTCTAGTTCAACAGCCATCAGCATACCTGTTAAAGTTTTATTCTGATATATGGGAACTCCATGCTCCTTTGCTGTATGCATAATTTTACCAGCAACAACACCTGTTCCTTTAGCTACAACTTTAGGTGCAATACCATCACGCTCATTATATTTGATAGCAACTGCTTTAGGTAGTTTATCACGTTCTATATCCGGCATAGCATCATCTCCTCAGTAGCAAAACAGTTATCCTGCACAACCAGTAGCAATCGCAGCAGCCTTAACCGGAGCAAAGCTTTGGCGATGATACGGACACGGTCCGTATTTTGCAAGCGCTTCCATATGTTCTTGGGTACCATATCCTTTATGGCGACTAAACCCATACATAGGATACTGGCAGTCGAGTTCTTGCATGATATGATCCCGTTCTACTTTGGCAATAATAGATGCTGCCGCAATAGAAGCACTAACCTGATCGCCACTGATAATTGATTTAGACGGCATAACCAAATGAGGCAGTGGTACCGCATCAATTAAGACAGCCTGCGGGGCCGATGATAAACCAGCAATGACGCTATACATTCCACCGACCGTAGCTCGATAAATATTAATCTCATCAATGATTTCAGCACTCACTGCACATCGATTTACCGCGATAGCTGCATTTTTTATTTCTTTGTACAGACTTTCACGCTGAGACGCTGTTAATTTTTTGGAATCATTTAAACCTGGCAAATAACACTCTGGTGGTAAGATAACAGCAGCAACCATTACCGGACCTGCCAACGGTCCCCTGCCAGCTTCATCGACTCCAGCCACCAAGCTATAGCCTTCATAATTTAGCTGGCGTTCGTATTCATATAAAGCCGCAATCCGCTCACGTTCGCGCTGAGTCTTCTGGAGGCTGACCTCCCATTTACCAATAAGACGTTTTACCGAAATACGCTCATCCATTTTAAGTCTATTTATAGTCTGTAACGAAATTTCTTGCTCTAATAATAACGCAGTAATCTGCGCCACTGTCATCTGCGCTGTGTCCAAGGGTAACCTACCTCCAAATTCAGATGTTTTAACTATTCTGGATAAATACTTCAAATCCTTCCTGTTTTTAAAGGAAAAGGTGGACTGGCTAACAATTGTTAACCAGTCCACTTTTGTTTTACATCACTATTATATTATTAGCATATCTCTCATCTACAATATTCCTTAGTTGTTCGGGATATCTAGCGTAAATTTTCCAAGCTTACCTGAACGAAAATCAGTAAGGATAATCCTTCTTACCTTTTCGCAGTCTACGATGCCGCCACTTCGTAAGCAGCCCCGTTTAGCGCCAATTAAGGAAAGCAGCTCCATTGTGTCTTCAGATAGCTGGTCTGGGGTTAGTTTATAACGTTCGCACAGGCGATCACTATATTGGGCAGTAAGTATTTCCAGCAAGTTTAGGATAACTTTCTCCATATCGTATATATCATCTTTAATTGCACCAGTTACAGCTAATTTGAAGGCAACTTCCTGATCATCCATCCTGGGCCACAATACGCCCGGGGTGTCTAGTAACTCAAGATTTTTACCCACAGTTAGCCATTGCTGCCCCCGTGTCACACCTGGTTTATCCCCAGTCTTGGCTGTTGCTGTACCTATCAGTCGATTGATAAGTGAAGATTTACCTACATTGGGGATACCTAAAATCATAGCCCGCACAGCACGACCCTTTATTCCTTTGGCTGTTAGTTTTGCAATTTTTTCACTAGCCTCTTTTTCAACCTTGTTCACCAATTCTTTGGTGCCTTTACCACTGGCAGAATCAAGAATAGCGGTTGCAAAACCCATATTACGAAAATAACTAACCCACTCGGCTGTTCGCGCTGAATCCGCAAGGTCTGCTTTATTTAATGCCACCACCTTGGGTTTACCCTCAACAAGTTCCGCAATCATAGGATTCGCACTACTCAAAGGAATACGGGCATCTAATAGTTCAATTACTACATCAATCAGTTTTAATTGTTCGCGAATCATACGTTGCGCTTTGGTCATATGACCGGGAAACCAGTGAATGTGCATTGACTTACACTCCTTACTAAAAAAACAGATACTATTACCGCTAGTGTATAGTTATGGCAATGTTTTTATGTGGTCAATTGGCCAAAAAACAGTAACTGCCTTCCCCTTTATGAGCTCTAGTGGTACAAAGCCGACATCTTTAAACCGACTGTCTTCAGAATTATTGCGATTATCGCCCATTACATAAATATGACCGTCAGGAACAGTTACTGCTGGATAAGATCCTTTGATACGTTCTAATATGTATGGTTCATTTAAAAGTTGCCCATTAAGAAAGACTCTGCCATCTTTTATCTCGACAGTATCTCCAGGTACAGCTATTACCCGCTTAATAAAATCGCGGCTGGGATCGCGGGGATAACGAAATACCAGTACTTCGCCCCTTTCGGGTGTCTTAAACCGATAAATAAATTTATTGACAACAAGACGTTCGCCATTTACCAGCGTTGGCCGCATCGACGGTCCTTCGACCATATATAGTTCTACAATAAAATACCGGATAAAAAACGCCAGAACTATGGCTATGAGAATAGATATTACCCAGTCTTTTATTTCCTCACCCAGATTCGTATTACTCACAGCGTTCCTCCTTCGAAACAGGTATGATCACTGTCACTTTGTGGAGACCTAAAAACCAAATTTTAGTCGGGAAATTAAGAAAAGGGACTGAAATCAGTCCCTAACACATCGATTTAGCGTTTTTCTTTGATACGTGCAGCTTTACCAGTAAGATTACGCAGATAGTATAACTTCGCTCTGCGAACAATACCGCGACGCATTACTTCGATTTTTTCAATACGAGGAGAATGTACTGGGAAAGTACGCTCTACACCAACATTATAGGAAATGCGTCTTACAATGAAGGTTTCACGTACGCCACAGCCTTGACGGTTAATAACCACGCCTTCAAAAACCTGAATACGTTCACGAGTACCTTCAACAACTTTTACATGTACACGTACGGTGTCACCTGGCTTAAAGGATGGGATGTCCTGGCGCAATTGCTCTTGTTCTAAAATTTCAATAATATTCACTTGATTTTCCTCCTTATATCAGACGTTCGTACCATAGGCAGAGGACCATCCGTATTACACAAAAAGTATTATATCATATATTAACCAGCAACTCAAATTAAAATGCTGTATTTTGCGTGTTTTTCCACCAGTATTCACCTAACAGGCGGTCAAGAATGATCGCTACTGCTGCCCGAACAGGCAAATGATTATAGTTTCCTGGTCCATAAATAGGCTCAAGTATATAATCAAACTGCTTCATTACTGAATTTTCCAAGCCCCAGCCAGTACCAAACAAAAGTAAGCACGGTCTATCAGTATCACTAAGTTGGTGGCGAAGTCTAGCATATGACACAGTATTTTCATATTTACGGGCATCAGTAGTAACAATTATGGGCGGCATTCCTTCCTTTGCTGTAATATAAGCAACTGCCGCAGCAATATCAGGAATAACCTCCACTATACTTAGCGCTTCTTTACGGTCAGGATTATATTCTCCTCCATACCCCTCTTGCCAATAACTAATAATTTCTTCAGCTAATGCCTTTTGAGCCTCAAGGGGGTGGATAATAAAATATTTTAGCACATCATAGGTTCGAGCCGTTCGTGCAATATCATGGATATCAAAATTAGTAATAGCAGTCGTAACTATCTCATTATTTTTATTATATATCGGATAATGTACCAAACCTAAATATACAGGCATTGCCATACTCAGCCTCCCGCCTGTTCAGACTTTATTTCCTGCAAAAGTTTATTATCAAGAGGACTTAGCTCCACGTTATCCATTAAATCTGGTCGCCGCTGCAAGGTTGCTCGCAGCGCTTCTTTACGTCGCCATTTTTCAATTTTTGCATGATCTCCCGACAGCAGTATTTCCGGTACTTCCCAACCGTTAAATTCACGCGGGCGTGTATAGTGCGGATATTCCAGCAAGCCATTATAAAAAGAATCGTGCTGCGCACTATCGTCAGCGCCAAGAACCCCTGGGATCATGCGAGCCACGGCATCAGTAATTACCATAGCAGGTAATTCGCCACCTGTTAGTACATAATCGCCAATGGAAATTGCTTCATCAACCACATGTTCACGAATCCTGGCATCAATACCTTCATAGTGACCGCAAAGAAATATCAGCTGTTCATACCCGGCAAGTTCCCGGGCTTTCGCCTGGTCAAATGGCTGTCCGCCTGGGCACATAAGAATTATGCGCTTACGTAAAGCACTACTGGCATTTACTACGCTCTCCACTGCACGGAATATTGGATCAGGCTTCATAACCATACCCGCCCCACCACCAAATGGAGCATCATCTACAATATGATGTTTGTCATAAGTAAAATCCCGGGGATTGGTTACATGAACAGAGATAAGACCACTGTCCTGCGCCCGTTTTAGAATGCTATGACCTAGCGGACCTGTAAACATCTCGGGAAATAGTGAAAGAATGTCAATACGCATAACTGTCCTCTGTTTAGTCCATTTCTTCCTGCAATTTTACCACCATCTGCTTACCTGGAATATCAATTTTCTTAACAACTTCTTTAATGGCCGGGATTAGTAGTTCACTCTGGTCTTGCTGCTTAACAACATACACATCATTACTGCCTGGTTGGAGCACATCAATTATCGGTCCTAGCAAATTGCCTTCTTCGGTAAATACATTGAGACCAATAATATCAAAAATATAATATTGGCCTTCAGGCAGTTTAACTACATCTTCGCGTCCGATTTTAATCAGTTTGCCACGCAAGCGTTCGACATCATTGATAGAATCAACTTCGGCAAATTTTAGTAAAATAAACTTTTTGTGCTGTCTGGCCGACTCTAGTTTAAGCTGACCAACATCATCAACAAACACTTCTTTAAGATCATCAAATCGGTCAGGGAAATCTGTAAGCGGTACTATACGAACGTCACCCCGCACACCGTGCGGGGCAACAATTTTACCGATGGTAATCAAATCGGGTTTAGAAGTACCCTGAACTATTTCCGCACCGATTTCCAATTGGGCTGTTTCTTTCAACTTGTCCAACATATGGTTTTTAAACTCAAGACGTTTCTGCCGCTCAGCATCAATCTGCTGGCGGAGCGCAACCAGACCTTGAGCATCTTGTTTTGCCTGTTCACTCATCATACGTTTAGCATGAAAATCAATTTGCTGAAGTTCTAAATCCGCTTTTTTAATAGCTTCTTGAATTTCAGCAGCCAAGTTTGCTTTAAGCTCTTCAGTTACTTTTGCTTTAATGGTCACCGGACACTTAATTGTCAAGTTTTCGATACTAGCCATTTGCTCCACCTCTTCGGTCATCAGATTAACAGTTTACTTATTGTATTTCCACCATTACTCGTTTGTTTTCCCGGGTGGCAGCAGCTTTAACCACAGTGCGAATAGCTTTGGCAATACGTCCCTGCTTACCAATTATCTTTCCCATATCTTCAGGGGCCACATGCAGCTCATAGACTGTACCCGCATTATCATTTGTTTCGTTAACATTGACTTGTTCCGGGTTTTTCACTAATGCTTTGGCGATAACTTCGACTAATTCTTTCATGTAGTTATCACGCCTCGTTTCTATGCTTCTTTCTTAGAGCGCTTTACTTCATCCCATTTTTTCAGGATGCCAGTTTGGCTTAACAGGTTTTTAACAGTATCAGTAGGTTGAGCACCTTTTTGCAACCATGCGATGGCTTTTTCTTCGTCAATCTTGATAACTGCTGGTTCAGTAGTCGAGTCGTAATGACCCAGATTTTCAATAAATCTACCATCTCGCGGTGAACGAGAATCAGATACTACTACACGATAGAAAGGACGTTTTTTGGCGCCCATACGCTTTAAACGAATTTTAACTGCCATTATAATTCACCTCCTTCACAGAATATACACCTTTATTTTAAGAAAAATCAATTCATAAAGGGAAGCTTAAAATTTGATTTTTTGCCACTTTTTTGCATATCTTTTAAACGTTTCATCATCTTTTTGGCCTCACCAAATTGCTTTAGCAATCGATTGACATCCTGAACTCTTGTACCGCTGCCAAGAGCAATACGCTTGCGACGACTGCCATTAATAACGGCTGGATCACGACGTTCCTTGGACGTCATAGAACGAATAATAGCGATGATATGCTTAACTTCTTTATTATCAATATCCAATCCTTGCAGTCCTTTTAGCTTACCCATGCCAGGGAGCATACCCAAGATTTGATCAAGTGGTCCCAATTTACGAACTTGTTCGATTTGCTCCAAGAAATCATCTAAGGTAAAGTCTTCTTTACGAAGCTTCTTTTGCATTTCCTGTGCTTTTTCCAAGCTAATGGCTGATTCAGCCTTTTCAATGAGGCTGAGAACATCACCCATACCCAAAATTCGCGAGGCCATACGATCAGGATGAAATGCTTCCAAGGCATCAAGCTTTTCGCCCATACCTGCAAACTTGATTGGCAGACCAGTAACGGCTTTGATTGAGAGAGCCGCACCACCACGAGCATCACCATCCAGCTTAGTCAGGATAATGCCATCAAGTCCCAAGTCATTATTGAAGGATTCTGCAACATTAACTGCGTCCTGACCAGTCATAGCGTCAACTACCAGCAGTATTTCGTGGGGCTTAACTGTTTGCTTAATGGATTTGAGTTCATTCATGAGGTCTTCATTAATATGCAGGCGACCTGCAGTATCAATAATTACTATATCACGCGCCATCATCAATGCCTGATCAACAGCCTTTTTGGCAATGTTGACTGGATTATCCTGCCCCATAGTAAACACGGGAATCTCAAGTTGTTCGCCTAATACTTCCAACTGTTTTATGGCGGCTGGGCGATAGACGTCAGCAGCTACCATAAGTGGTTGCTTGCCCTGACGTTTTAGAAGATGGGCCAGTTTTCCGGCGGTTGTCGTCTTGCCTGCGCCTTGTAAACCAACAAGCATAATAACTGTCGGCGGCCGTGATGCAATAGCAATACGACTTTGGGTTCCTCCCATAAGATTGGTTAACTCTTCATTTACAATCTTTATCACATGTTGAGCAGGTGTCAAACTTTCCAGCACTTCCTGGCCAATTGCCCGCTCTTTAATTTTAGCTACTAAATCTTTTACTACTTTAAAGTTTACATCAGCTTCCAAGAGGGCCATCCGCACCTCTTTAAGAGCCTCTGCAACATCACTTTCTGATAATTTTCCTTTTCCGCGCAGCTTCTTAAAAGTCTGCTGAAGTTTGTCAGCCAAACTTTCAAAGACCATATATATGTCACACCTCCCGGGTGTCTTCTAGCAAAGAATTTAACGTAATTATTGCTTGATTTAATTCAGGCAATGTTCTTACATGATCAGGCAGTTGTTGCAAACTATCAACAACGTTAACCAGCAACTTGCGTTCCTGACTGTAACGAGCAGCCAAACCAAGCTTTCCTTCATATTCTTCCAAGGTTTGTTCAGCCCGCCTCAAGATATCATGTACCGCTTGCCTTGTTACACTGAATTCTTCAGCGATTTCTGCCAGTGATAAGTCTTGCAGATAATGCATATTAAGACAGTCACGCTGTTTTTCCGTTAAAAGTGCATTGTAAAAATCGTACAACTGTCCTACTCGTAAGACTTTATTTAACATGCGATCCATATAGTCACCTGCTTACCTGGCAAGTAAAAATCCTTTACACCGCAGATTATATCAAAAAGGGGAAAGTGTGTCAAGTAAAATTACTTGTCAGCAAATAAAGCAGCGGCAAATTCAGCAGCATCAAACGGCCTTAGATCATTGACCCCTTCACCCACGCCTATCCATTTGACTGGCAGACTAAGTTCATTATTAATTGCAATTACTACCCCCCCTTTAGCGGTACCATCTAATTTAGTTAGTACTACACCTGTAAGAGCAACTGCTTCACCGAACAGCTTGGCCTGGTTGATTGCATTTTGTCCAGTGGTAGCATCTAGTATAAGTAAGGTTTCGTGCGGGGCCGCCGGTACCTCTTTTGCTATCACTCTATTGATTTTCTTCAGTTCTTCCATTAAATTTGCTTTGGTGTGCAAACGTCCGGCAGTATCAATTATTACAATATCCACTTTCCGAGCTTTAGCGGCCTGAACAGCATCAAAAGCCACTGCTGCCGGGTCTGAGCCTTCTGCATGCTTAATAATTTCACTACCGGTCCGCTGACCCCAAATTTCGAGCTGATCAATGGCCGCAGCCCTAAAAGTGTCGGCGGCAGCAATAAGCACTCTTTTTCCGGCTTCATGATAATAGTTTGCTAACTTGCCAATAGTCGTTGTTTTCCCAACTCCATTTACACCAACAATCAGCATAACAACAGGAGGGGCATACTGAGTTGCTTCAGCGTAGTGCTTGCTAAGCAGCATAGTATTAATTTTTTCTTGTAAAAATGGCTTTAGATCATCAGGAGAATTAATCTGTTTACTTTTAATTCCACTGCGAATTTCCGTCATTAGTTTAGTGGTAGTTGGCACACCGACATCTGCCGAAAGCAGCACAGCTTCTAAATCATCCAGCAACTCGTCTTCAATAGTCGCATAGCCGATAACCAGCTGCTCTATTTTTTCAGTAAAACTTTTCCTGGTTTTTTCCAATCCTGCTTTCAATTTATCAAAAAAGCCCATTGTTATTTCCCCCAAATTGATAGTATAGTTTATCCCGCTTTGTCCATGAATTTCACCGAAACTAATCGTGATATCCCTGATTCTTCCATAGTTACACCATGTAACACACTAGCTGATTCCATAGTTCCCTTGCGATGGGTAACAACAATAAATTGTGTGCTTTGGGCATAGTCTCGTAAAAATTCGCTGAACCGCTCTACATTAGCCTCATCTAGTGCTGCGTCAATTTCATCAACCACACAAAATGGTGCTGGGCGAACCGTTAAAATAGCAAATAAAAGCGCAATTACCGTAAGCGCTCGCTCACCCCCTGACAAAAGTGCCAGGTTCTGCATCTTCTTTCCTGGCGGTTGTACAATAATATCTATACCTGTACTGAGAATATTACCTGGATCAATAAGCACAAGTTCGGCTCGTCCGCCACCAAACAAGCGGACAAATACGTCACCAAAAGATTGGCTAATGGCCTTAAATGCCTTGTTAAATTGTCTTGACATAGTTGTATCAATATCGCTAATTATTGATGTCAGATACTCTTTAGCTCGCAGTAAATCGCCTGTCTGCTCTTGTAAAAAGGAGTATCTTTCTTGCACCTTATTATATTCATCAATAGCCGCCGGATTAACAAGCCCCAGGGCTGCAATTTGACTTTCCAAATGGGCTATTTCTTTCAACAACTCATCAATACTATTTGGTTTCTTTAGATCACAAGCCGCCTCAATAGTCAAACCAAGCTGTCCGGTAAGCTGTTCACGGCAATTAGCTGCTTCATAACCATATTTAGTAATAAGTAACTCTATCTCATGAAGCCGTGCTTGCAATTCATTGCTTTGGCGACGTAAATCTTTACTTTCTTTATCTATTTTTTGCATACCTGACAATAACTCCAGCTTGGCGGCATACTGTGCCTGGCGCGCCTCATTTAACTGACGTATATCGCCCTGCAGCTTTTCCTTGCTTTCTACCAATGAGACCAGTTCGTTTTGAGCCTTCCCGGCCTCAGTTTGAATTTGCACTTTCTCATTTTGCAGACGTGATAATTGCGTAGCTAGTGATAATAACGTATCTTTGTACTGTTGACAGGCTGAACTAGTAACTGCTATCTCTTGGTTGGACGCGCTCAATTTAATTTTTGTATCAGTTAACTCTTCACTCAGTACCAGTTGTTCGCTTTTCATTGATTTAATTTGGTTTTGCCAATCAATAACTTTCGACTTATGGCTAATTTCCTTGTTTTCAAGCAGAACAAGCGCTGACTTACTTTGCACTATTTTATCCTGATACTCAGCAGCCTGTTGCTGACACTCGCTTATCTCGCTGCTTATTGTTTTAAGTGCCAACTCACATTTTTTTGCATCGACACGATTTCTATCAATATGAATTGCCAGTTCTGCTTGACGAAATTCTATTTCTTTTAGTCTTGCTTCAACGCAGCCAAGCTGAGAGTTAACTTCAGCCAGCGCAGCACTACTAACGGTTTTTTCCTGCTGAAAATAGTTCCGTTTTTCGCTTAGACTATCTACAATGTGTTTAAGTGTATCAATTTCATTGGTTCTAGCGATAAAGCTAGCTTCTTTTCTTCCCCTACTGCCGCCCGTCAATGACCCTCCGGGATTCACTAGTTCACCATCCAAAGTTACAATTCTCACGGAAAAACCACTATTACGAGCAATTTCTAGAGCTATATTAATAGTTTGGGCAATAATTACCCGTCCCAGCAGATAGTTAGCTACTGGCTTATATCGTTCGTCAGTGCTAACTACCTCAGCAGCAAAACCTAGCGCACCTGGCTGACTAGCAGCCAATAGTTCCGTATCTCTGGGTTTCGTTATTCTAATTGTGTTTAAAGGTAAAAACGTTGCCCTGCCCAAATTTTGTGTTTTTAAAAGAGTAATTGCCTGTTTAGCGGTCTGGTCCGTATCAGTAACAATATGCTGTTGAGCGCCGCCTAGCGCTACTTCAATTGCATTGACATATTTATCAGGAACACTGAATAGCTGAGCAATTGCACCGCAAATACCACTGCGCCACGCATACTGACTCTTTAGTATGCCTTTAATAGCCCGGCCAAATCCTTCTAACTCATACTGCATACTTGTCAAAACAGTTAACCTGGATGACTTCTCCTGAATAGTACCAGCAATTTGCCGCTCCTGCTCGGTTACAGTAGCAAGCTGATTTTCCAGTTGATTCGTATCTCGGAGTAGAAGCACAGTCTGGTTTTGCAGTTCTTTGCGTTGAGTTACCAGATTTTCAAGCTCATTTTGCAGTTGAATTTCCTTACTGCTAAATTCAGTCTGTTGTTTTAAATAATCGGTATATTCTTTACCAAGAATATCCTGCTTTCCTATCAACGCGATGGAATCGCGTTCAAACATGCGTAACGAATTTCGCGCATTAACAACCTGTTGCAAATGATCGAATGTCTGTTCCTGACCATCTTCCAGTTGATTTTCCATTTGCTTAATACTGTTAAGCAGCTCATCATTATAGCGATTCTTCTCATCTACCAATCCTTGAATAATAATAATTTGTTGCTGTTTGACAGCCAGTACGTTTTGCAAATCAACAAGCTTCGATTCTACTGCCACATGTTCGTTTGTTAGTCGATCAACCTCACCATTAAGCCTTGCTTCAGCCTTATATGCCTGCTCAATTCGTTCTGTCAATATTCCTCTGCGGCTGTCGATACGCTCACTTTCGGTGTTCATTTCGGTTATTTCCTTGTCACTAAAAGCAAGCTGCTCCTCAGCTTGAGCAATCTTTATTGTTACTGACTCTTTTTCATTATCAGCTGAAATTAGCCGGGTAGCAACGGCAATACTCCGATCGGTCAAATTTGTCTGCTCAAGCTTAGCACTTTCAACCAACTTTTCCGCTTTTTCTAATCGTTCCAAAAACAAGGTCGCCTGACAGGCTGTTAGTTCAGCATTTAATGTATTGAAAGTGACAGTCCGAGCGGCGCTTTCTTTTAAAGGTTCAAGCTGCGTTTCTAGTTCTGAAATAATATCCTGTACCCTGGTAAGATTTTGTTCCGCATCCTCAAGTTTACGTAATGCATCGCGTTTACGTTGTTTATATTTAGTTATTCCCGCGGCTTCTTCAAATAATAAACGACGCTCCTCAGGCTTGCTGCTCAATATCTCATCCACTTTATTCTGACCAATTACAGTCATTGATTCGCGGCCTAATCCTGTATCAGCCAGCATTTCATGGATATCCTTTAATCTGCAGGCAGTCTTATTAATATAATACTCGCTATCTCCTGATCTAAATACACGTCTGGTAATGATAACCTCATTAAAGTCTAGTGACAATTTCCCATCACTATTATCAAAGACCAAGGACACCTCAGCTACTCCTAATGGCCTGCGGTTTGCGCTGCCAGCAAAGATAACATCTTCCATTTTGGTGCCCCGCAAAGTACGCAAACTCTGCTCACCTAGCGCCCAACGAATTGCATCAGAAATATTGCTTTTACCACTGCCGTTCGGGCCTACAATGGCTGTAATTCCACGCCCAAACTCCAACTCAGTTTTTTCGGCGAACGATTTAAAGCCATATGCCTCAAGTTTGCGCAATAGCACAATAATCACCCTTACCTGTTATTTAGGTCAATCAAAATTTTACCACGAGCAGTAGGGTAATACAAGTAATTAAAAAAGCCTGCCGCATTTTGCAAACAGGCTTCTTCACATTAAATTACATGGTACTACCGGGGCTCAACAATAAATTTAATTGCGGTACGTTCTTCCCCGTCAATCATAATTTCCGCGAAGGCGGGTATGGCAACCAAATCAATGCCATTGGGAGCGACAAAACCACGTGAAATCGCAATAGCCTTAATAGCCTGATTAACCGCCCCTGCACCTACTGCCTGCACTTCTGCGGTTCCTTTTTCCCGCAAAACTGCTGCCAGAGCGCCTGCTACGGATTTGGGATTTGATTGTGAAGATACTTTCAGCACTTCCATTTTTCGCTCTCCTCCTTTGAATTCAATAAAACTACTTGACCATGATTTTCAAACAATAAGCAGCCTTTTTTCACAGACGAATCCGCATAGAGGCTGATCTTTGTTATGTTATAAGAATGGGTAAGCTTATTAATATTATTATTGTATTGGCCCCTGACTTTAGAACAATCCTGTGGATGATGGCGAATAATTAGTGCATCTTCTGAAACTGCCCCGTTTTGTTCTATAAATGCGGCTATCATTAGGTAAAAAATATATGAATCAACCAGTTCGCCGAAGGCAGGATGATAAGGCCCAGCTATAACGTTAGTTTTGCTATCCAGTTCCGCTGAAGCCTGCAGTCCTGTACGAATAACCTCAATACCTTGCTGTTCAAATACCAGTTTCATATAAGCTGACCGTACCACTGCCTGTTTCAAAGACAGCGCCTGGTAACTCCCCTGACTATATAGCCCCGCAAGCGCGGTATCAGCAATAACTATGACCGGATAAATACGGACAAACTCCGGGCGTAACGTAGTCGCTTGACGCACAGTCCTGATTAAGCTAATCCAATCTTCGCCTGGTAAACCTGGCATAAGCTGCAAACCGCAATGTATCCCAGACTGCTTTAGTAACGTTACAGCCGCTGTCACAGACTGGCTGTCGTGTCCGCGTCTGGCAGTACTAAGTACATGATTATCCAGTGACTGAACTCCTAACTCAACAATAGTTACTCCTTGCCGAATCAGGTTGGCGATGGTATCTGGATTTATACAATCAGGCCTTGTGGAAATGCGAATAGCATGAATCAAGCCATTTCGCAAAGCCTTACTGGCTGGGGCCAGCAATTCATTCTGAACACTTTCAGGCAAAGCAGTAAAACTACCACCATAAAAAGCCACTTCAATCCAGCGTTTTTGGTTAATAGCACTTAGTCGTTCACGAATCATTGTATTTACCTGGTTAGCCGTAACCGATGTCTGGCAACCAGTTATCTTCTTCTGATTACAAAAAATGCACTGATGTAAACAACCCAGGTGAGGAATAAACATAGGGATAATATAATGCTTCATGGATACTCCTATATAAAATGGACGGCCGATGGCCGTCCAAATCTATGTTATTGAGTTAATGTTCTAAGCTTTACCAGCGCCTGCTTAGCCGCATGCTGTTCGGCTTCTTTTTTGCTTTTACCCCAACCGGAACCCATACGTTCACCATTAACTAGCACAGCTACTTCAAAAGATTTATCATGATCCGGGCCACGTTCATTTATAACTTCATAGGCAATTTTACTATCATTATTTTTTTGCACTATTTCTTGTAACCATGTTTTATAATCTTTTAAGTAATCGCCGTGTTCGACTAGGACTAATTCTGTCTTAAGTTGATTTAACACATATTTAGCAGCGCTCCTAAAGCCCCCATCAAGATATACAGCACCAATAACAGCTTCAAACGCATCAGCAAGAATTGATATCCGTTCTCGACCACCTGACAGAGCTTCCCCCTTACCTAAGAGAAGATATTCTCCTAATCCTAATTCCAAGGCCCGTTTTGCCAATGTATGTTCACATACAACTTGAGCCCTTGCTTTGGTAAGCTCACCTTCTGGCAATTGTGGGCACTGGCTAAATAAATAGGAGCTAACAATCAAATCCAAAACAGCATCGCCTAAAAATTCCAGACGCTCATTATGCCTAATATTAGCGCCTTTGGTTTCATTGGCAAATGAAGTATGGATAAGGGCTTGGTGCAGTAATTTATAATCACTGAATACAAATTCTAGCGTTTGGCACAACTCGGATAATGCCTGTAGGCGATTAGCATCCAGCATTCCTTTAGTTTGTTTCATAAAAAGCCGCTTACGCCTGGTATTTTTTCACCAGGATAGTTGCATTATGGCCGCCAAACCCAAACGAGTTCGAAAGCGCCACATTAACAACTTGCTCCTGTGCTTTATTCGGTACATAATCCAGGTCCAACTCAGGATCGGGATTCTCCAAGTTAATCGTTGGTGGAATAACATCATTAGTAACGGCAAGTGCTATGGCAATTGCCTCAATACCGCCAGATGCACCCAAAAGATGGCCGGTCATCGATTTTGTTGAGCTAACCTTAAGTTTCTTGGCATGCTCACCAAACAATGATTTTATTGCCAATGTTTCATTTTTGTCGTTAAGCGGGGTCGATGTTCCATGTGCATTTATGTAATCCACTGCATTCGGCTCAATGCCAGCATCCTTAAGTGCGATAGCCATACATTTAGCCGCCTGAGTCCCCTCTGGAGCCGGTGCGGTAATATGATACGCATCCGCATTAGAACCATAGCCAATAATCTCAGCATAAATTCTAGCGCCACGTGCTACAGCATGGTCAAGTGTTTCCATAACAAGTAGGCCTGCGCCTTCCCCCATAACAAAACCGCTACGGCCAACATCAAAGGGACGGGACGCTTTTTGGGGTTCGTCATTATGAGTAGACATCGCTTTCATTGCACAGAAACCAGCTACAGCTGCCGGTGATACAGCCGCTTCCGTTCCGCCTGCCACCATAACGTCGGCATCACCACGTTGGATAATTTTAAAGGCATCACCAATCGCATTGGTTCCCGATGCGCAAGCAGTAACTACACAACTACAAGGTCCCTGCAAACCAAAAGTAATTGAGGTTTGGCCTGCAGTCATGTTGGCAATCATCATCGGGACGAAAAATGGGCTAATTCGCCCCGGACCTTTATCAAATAAAGTTTTATATTGGTCATGAAGTGTATCCATGCCGCCAACACCAGTGCCAATCAGCGTACCCATGCGACTTCGGTCTTCTTGTTCAAAGTCAATACCGGCATCTTCAAATGCGATTTTAGCGGCTGCAACAGCAAATTGAGTGCAGCGATCCATCCGCTTAGCTTCTTTTTTCTCAATATATTGGGTAGGGTCAAAGTCTTTTACTTCCCCTGCAATCTGCGTAGTGTATTCACTGGGATCGAAACGGGTAATACGGTCAATACCTGATTTTCCAGCAATCAAAGACTGCCAAAATGCAGCTGCTCCAATACCTACAGGTGTAATGGCTCCCAGGCCTGTAATTACAACTCGGTTCTTCAAAAAGGTCACCTCACTAGTTTATTTCTTCAACTTCTTTAAGAAGTCTTGCAAAAATCTCTTTAACAGGTAGTATTTCATCTATTTTATGAATATACTCGCCGGTAAATACCAGCCCAGTGTCAACATCACCTTGTTGAGCCCTAATAAGTGCGCTGATTATGCAAAAGTTCCGCGCGCAATGCTTTAGGCAGCCCCCACAAGTTTCAGGTCCAGCAGCAGTACATTCAAGAATTTTCTCAGCAAAAGGGTTTTTTATCGCACGCCCTGGTAATCCTACCGGGCTCTTGATTAAGACCACATCTTCTGGTTTAGCTTTAAGATAAAACTCCTTTAACGCGGGAGCGGCATTTGACTCATCACTCGCAGCAAATCTTGTGCCCATTTGCACGCCATCTGCTCCAAGTTTCATTACTTCAGCAATATCCCGGCCAAAAATTATACCACCGGCGCCAATAACAGGAATACTCACTGTTTTTTTGATATCAGGTAAAATTTCTCGTAATGATTTATCTGTACCTAAGTGCCCACCAGCTTCTTTTCCCTCGACAATGATGGCCGCAGCACCTAGTTTTTCCGAAATTTTAGCAGCTTTTACCGATGACACAATTGGCACGATTGGAGTACCAGACTTTTTTCCCATAGGAAATACGTCACGAGAAAAACCAGCTCCTGCTACTACCAAATCAATTCCTTCATCAATAGCAGTATTGACATAACGTGCAAATTCTCTTGCCGCTACCATAATATTTATACCAATTATTCCTTTAGTTAAGCTACGTGCCAAGCGGATTTCATAACGCAACTCATCAAAGCCCATGCCTGATGCTGCAATAAGTCCGATGCCACCAGCTTCTGCCACTGCCGACGCCAAGCGCGCAGTTGATAATCTTATGGCCATACCACCTTGGATAATAGGAATCTTAGCAACATGTTGACCAATTTTAAGCTCCGGAAGTTTCAAGTAACAACTCCTCCAATCAATAACCATACCCTTAGCTACATTCAGCCATTACCTTTAAGAAAGTCCCGCGAAAAAAGCTTCCACGGGACTTTCTTCATTTCATAAGGTAATGTCATTAATTACGACACCAGCAAAGCAGTGTTACGCTTGTTTTTCCTTGTCTATGTACTCCACAGCGTCTTTTACTGTTTTGATTTTTTCAGCTATTTCATCTGGGATCTCGATACTGAATTCCTCTTCAAAGGCCATAATCAGTTCAACAATATCCAGTGAATCAGCGCCAAGATCGTCAATGAAAGTAGAATTGATGGCTACATCAGCTTCATCAACGCCAAGTTGCTCAACAACAATTTCTTTAACCTTGTCAAAAGTTGTCATGATGGTGTTTCACCTCCTTCCAAGGCATGTAACCTTATTTTTAAAGTCATATATTACATTACCATACCACCGTCAACATTTAAAGTCTGTCCGGTAATATAATTTGCAGAATCTGTTGCCAAAAATACTACGGCTGCAGCAACATCTTCGGCGGCACCTAACCGATTAAGTGGTATTTTTGCTGTTAAATCACTCTTAACTTGTTCAGATAAGGTACTTGTCATATCTGTAGTAATAAAACCTGGTGCAACGGCATTGACAGTAATGCCCCGTGATGCCAGTTCCTTCGCCATTGATTTAGTAAAACCAATAACCCCGGCTTTGGCAGCAGCGTAGTTTGCCTGCCCGCCATTACCTGTAATACCAACAACAGATGTCATATTGATTATTCTGCCACTACGTTGCTTCATCATAATCTTAGCTACTGCCTTCGTGCAATAAAATATGCCTTTGAGATTCGTATTTAGTACAGCATCCCAATCTTCGTCCTTCATACGCATTAACAATGCATCTCGGGTTATACCCGCGTTATTTACCAGAATGTCAATTTTTCCATAGGTTTCGATTGTTTTTTTTACAAGTGCTTCAACCGCACCATTATCAGCAACATCGGCCTGAACGGCAATTGCTTGACCACCATCACTAGTAATAGTTTTACAAACCTCTTCAGCCGCCTTAGCATTACCCGCGTAATTGATAACAACCTTTGCACCGACTTTCGCCAAAGCAATCGCTACTGCCCGACCAATTCCTCTTGAAGCCCCGGTAACAATTGCCACTTGTCCATCTAAATGCATTTTAGCGAACCTCCTTGAAATAATCAAGCACTTTTTCGTAGGAAGCTACATCTTCGATATTCAATGTTGCCATTTCTTTAGCAATCTTCTTAGTAAAACCGGTAAGAACTTTACCAGGACCAACCTCAACCAAAGTAGTAGCGCCAAAATTCGCGATTTGGGCAATACAGTCTTCCCACAACACTGGACTAGCTGCCTGTTTAACTAGCAATTCCCGTACTGCTTTACCTTGAGTTACAATCTGCCCATTAACATTTACAACAACTGGAATTTGTGCATCATTAATGTTAACTTGTGCAAGTTCAGTTTCCAGCTTCTTTGCTGCCGGTTGCATGAGCGTGCTGTGAAATGGCGCACTTACTGGCAAGGAAATGGCCCGTTTAGCGCCAGCAGCTTTTAACAGCTCATTCGCTTTATCAACAGCTTGCGTCGTACCTGCGATAACAATTTGGCCTGGACAATTAAAGTTTACTGCTTGCACAGCACCAAATTCACCTTCCACCTGCTGACATATCTCGACAACTTTACTGCGTTCAAGTCCCAGGATGGCTGCCATGCTGCCTTCTCCCAGCGGCACCGCTTCCTGCATGAACTGTCCGCGTTTTCTTACTAACCTCACAGCATCAGTAAATGATAACGCCCCCGCAGCCACCAGCGCCGAATATTCTCCCAGACTATGACCAGCCACAATATCCGGTTTAATGCCTTGTTGTTTTAGTATTTCATAGCAAGCTACACTAACCGTCAAAATGGCCGGTTGTGTATTATATGTCTTTTTCAGTTCTTCTTCAGGACCATTGAAACACATATCGGTAATTGAAAAACCAAGTGCCTCATCGGCTGACTTGAATATCTCCCGGAC
>JAGGAA010000306.1 GCA_017889675.1 Bacillota bacterium
CAAAACAAAAAACAATAGTTTCTAATGTCATGACTACACAAGAAGATGATTCGAAGACGAGTCAGTTACGAGCAAAAAGCGGAGCATTTGGAAAGGCTATTGACTTTTTCGTAACCAACATAAAAGGAATTTAATGGTAAATACAGCAATAATAAGCTGATGATACAAGAGATAGCTAAGAGGGCTGCCGAAAGGTAGCTCTTTTGTTGTTTATGGTGAGAATAGTTTTGGCAAGTTCGAAGTCGATAAGGTACTGGACCGTTCGCATGGATCCGCTACTAATCGGTGGTGGGCATGGTATGAGGTATATTTGCCGTATATGGAATAAGGAAGTTTATCTGTTCAATGAGGATCTGGACGGTAAGCGGTTTATTGAGTTCTATGATAGGTGCGGCTTTACCTACACATTCCATTCGACTATTTGGCTTATCTCTTATATAATAGTAGTATTGACTATTACTAGAAAGGGAAATGTTATGAAGCCCATACGGCATGTGATAAATATTTCAGCATACCTTCGCCATATCTATAACGCTGTTTATAGATATAAGGAAATTGAAGTTACAAGATATGAAGTAGCTCAGATTCGAATTAGTAGATAAATAAGCCCCTGGCGTGCCGGAGGCCAATAGTCCCTGCATGACGTTAGCTGAGTGTTTTTCTGTTGATTCTAAGGCGTGAATATATGTGTTAGCGGTAAAAAATTTATTGGATTGTCCTAACTTTGTGATATTGCTGCTAGTCGACGCCGGATTTAATAACGTGTGAACAGGTGACAGCACTTCGGTGGTGTCACCTAAAATATATTGCAGGAATTGTATCCCCTTTTGCCTAATAACTTAAAAAATAGTAAAGGAGATAATGATATGGAGTCTCAATATTTTTGGATGAGTCTAGATGATTTAGAGCAAGTAGTAATTGGAAATGGAGAAATTTTGTTGATCAATAGAAATGGAGAATCAACAAGAATCGGGACTACTGTCGATGAAGCAAGAAAAAGATTAACAGATTTTGGCAAGGATGAAGATTTCCCTGATTTTATGAATGATTATAACGGGTAAGCCTTCCTTCGGGACGGCTATTTAACGAAAAATGTATTTCCTAAAGGGGGGAAGTTAAGTGGTTGAAATAAGGCGTGCAACGAATTTGGATTTTGATGAAATTTGGCCTATCCTACACGATGCCTTTTCTAAGGGAGATACGTATTCTTTTTTACCTGATACTTCTAAAGAAGAAGGCTTTCACATATGGATGGAGATCCCTTTGGCAACGTATGTAGCAATAAAAAATCAGCAGATTGTGGGTACATATTTCATAAAACCAAATCAACCAGGATTAGGTTCTCATATTTGCAATGCAGGATATGTCATTAACTCAAAATTTCGTGGAGAAGGTATAGGCAGAGCACTATGTGAACATTCCCTTCAAGAAGCAGTTAAATTTGGATTTAAAGGAATGCAATATAATTTTGTAGTATCAACTAATCGAGTTGCCGTTAAACTTTGGGAAAAGTGTGGTTTTAATATAGTTGGTACGTTACAAAATGCTTTTAATTACAAGGACAAAGGTTTCGTAGATGTTTATGTGATGTATCAATGGCTCGGTCGATAAAAATGGATGAACTGTCTAATATTATTGCGGAGATTGAAAAAATAAACAATGCGACAAATATTAAATACCCGTTGTGTGCCTAAGGTAAATTTATTTTCTGAATTTTTCTCCTGGACAAATATGCTATAATTAGCAATGGTTATTGATATATGGTTCACAGGTACCAAAGCCTGCAAGGTTATTTGTTTGCAGGTTTTTTACTATTTTCGCAGGATAGTATATTATTTGCACATTACCCGCCCGCACAGCAGAACCCTGTTGTATCTAGAGTAATTATGAAATACAATAAAGTGAAATGATTCACGATAATATGAGGTGCAATTATGCTACGGTTGTCCATTTGTTTCGGGAGTGCCTGCCATTTGCGGGGAGCTTATGGTGTACTGAATGCTTTTAAGGCACTAATTACTAAATATGAAGTCCAAAGCGAAATTGATATTGAGGGAAACTTTTGCCAAGGGCAGTGCACAGAAGGCGTAGTTATCAAAATAAATGACGAAATTATTACGAATGTAGCTCAAGAGAAAGTCTATGAAATATTTATAGAGAAAGTGTTGGGAGGGAAGCAATATTAATACCATCATAACTCGTAAGGTAAATTGCCAGGATTGCTTTCGCTGTGTGCGTGCATGTCCTGTTAAAGCAATTGGAATAGATAAGGGCCATGCCCGTGTTATTGAGGAAAAATGTATTCTTTGTCCGCTTAAAGTGGATTTAACCTGTCATGATTCGCAAATACCACCGATTGCTTATCTGGACGGAGTTGATTTGGTTACTGAGGGGGTACTGACTTTAAATGCTGCTGTTGACCGATTAATGGATACAACAAAACTGCGTAATTCCAGAAAGCAAGATGGTGCTACTTTATTAGCTAAACTATTGAATAAGGCTGATACAATTAAGGTTTTTGCGGGACTTGCGGTTAATCCTGCCCACCAAAATCCCAGTTTTCCAATGCAGATGAATATTAAAGCTCAGGTGTTAAATAAATTAAAAACGGTATTGCATTCTAAAGGAAAAGAAGTCATTATTGAGTGGATTTAAAAATTGTACTTTGCCAATTACTTGCTATTATGTTACAATATTGGCGATTCACTTAGCTGAGAGGAGTATTTTACATGTCAGGACATTCAAAATGGGCGAATATCAAACATAAAAAAGGTAAGGTAGATGCCATACGTGGCAAAGTTACTACCAAAATTAGTCGGGAGATTACCATAGCAGTAAGAATGGGTGGCGCCGATCTAACCGGTAACATGCGTTTAAAATTGGCCTTGCAAAAAGCCAGAGAAAATAACATAGGGCGCAGGTGCGCTTGAGGGCCATAACTATGAAGAAATAAATTACGAAGGGTATGGACCGGGTGGTGTTGCTATTATGGTTGAAGCCATGACTGACAATCGCAACCGGACGGCTGCTGATGTACGGCATTTGTTTTCTAAATATGGCGGCAATTTGGGAGAAACAGGCTGTGTTTCCTGGATGTTTAAGCAAAAGGGTGTATTTGTTGTTGAACAAGAGGAAATTGACGAAGAAGAACTTATGCTTATGACACTCGATGCTGGCGCTGAAGATGTTGAAGTAACAGAAGGCGAGTATGAAATAACTTGTCAGCCAGAAGATTTTGAACAGGTTCAGGAAGCGTTAGATAAAAACAATATAAAAACAGTGGTTTCCCGGATTACGATGGTACCAGAGACTACCGCTAGTCTGCCTGGCGATGAATCAGTAAAAATGATGAAGCTTTTAGAGGCCTTGGAAGATCTCGATGACGTTCAGGAAGTCTACACCAACTTCGATATGCCTGATGAGAATGAAGAAGACTAGGAAAATCAAGGGTATATAGGCATTTGAAAATTATGTACATATAGAATAAAACGATATATCAACTTAAACCTTCCTGTGATAACCGCAGGGAGGTTTTATTTATGATACATAAATACTAATACCGTATACCATACTAAAGGAATAATAACCCAAAGATGGGAAGGCGATTATGAAAAGGAGAAAGTACCCTTGTGTAGGTAATATAAAAAAACTTTCAGTACATATGCCGAAGGCTTTAATCGCCGATACCCAGGAGAACTTGGACGCGCTCAAGCAGTTAACCGTCGAAAGCAACACAATTGCTGAAGAAATCAATCAAATTGCTCAAAAACTTATGACGCCAAACTCCTCTGAAAAAACGGAAGAACTACCTGTAAGCCGGTCTCTTTTTAACAACCGGCAGGTGCTGAAGCATTTATTTGATGACTGCGTTGATGTAAGCTTCCGCGAATTTGTTATTGGCAAAGAACAAATTTCCGCTATTCTTATTTTTATAGATGGTCTTGGGAGTAAAGATATCATTAACGGGCAGATCATGAGATCGCTGATGAAGATCCAGTATGCACCGGCGCAAGCCGCAAGCCCAGAGCTTCTTATCAAGTTGATAAACAAAGTTTTTCTTGAAGCGGTTGAGGTAAGTGAGCTCACGACAGTCGGAGAAATTACCGATGCTGTATTGACTGGCGATACCATTTTGCTAGTAGACGGAGCAGCTCAGGCCTTAAGAATCATTACCAAGGGTTGGCGAGGCCGGGATGTGGGCGAACCAGTTACCGAGAGTGTAGTCAGAGGTCCCCGGGAGGGTTTTACCGAAACCATTCGTACTAATACCGCCCTGCTGCGGCGTAAAATCAAGTCGACAGAGCTTAGGCTGGAAAAACATATTGTGGGGAGAATAACCAAAACCGAAATCAATCTCGCATATTTATTAGGAACAGCTGATGCTAAAGTTGTGGCAGAAGTGCGCAGAAGAATCAAAAGGATTGATGTTGACTCAATTCTCGAAAGCGCCTATATCGAAGAACTAATTGAGGATACCCCCTATACGGTATTTCCCCAAATCGAGCACAGTGAACGGCCTGACAAAGTGGCAGCCGCAGTCCTAGAAGGCCGGGTAGCAATTTTAGTTGACGGCACCCCTTTTGCTTTAATTGTTCCAACCATTATGGTTCAGTTTTGGCAATCCAGCGAAGATTACTACGAGCGATATCCTATCACTTGGTTAGTTCGCCTAATCCGTTTTGCCTTTAGCACCATAGCCTTATTGCTGCCAGGTGTTTATGTAGCTATTGCTATGTATCATCAGGAAATGTTTCCTACGGCCTTGCTGATCAGTATCACTGGCGCCCATGAGGGAGTTCCCTTTCCGATTTATGTTGAGGCATTACTGATGGAACTTACCTTTGAAACTTTGCGGGAAGCAGGTGTACGCTTACCTCAGCCAGTAGGCCAGGCTGTCAGTATCGTCGGCGGTTTGGTCATCGGGGAGGCCGCTGTGCGGGCCGGGATCATCTCACCTGCGACCATCATTGTTGTGGCCCTTACCGGTATTTCATCCTTTGCCTTGCCGTCCTATAACCTTTCCTGGAGCCTGCGCATCTTGCGTTTCGTCTTTGGTTTTCTGGGATTTATATCCGGATTATACGGAATAATGCTGGGAATGCTCATATTGCTTATACATATCATCTCCTTGCGCTCTTTTGGCGTGCCATATTTTTCTCCTTTTGCTCCCTTTAAACTGCAGGACATGAAAGATGTAATGTTCAGGCTTCCCTGGTGGGCGATGACCGAAAGACCCTATTCCATTCCAAC
>JAGGAA010000054.1 GCA_017889675.1 Bacillota bacterium
GGGGGAGGAAATGCCCCAGACTGAGTACATTTTTGAACCGTCAGCTAATGAGGTTCTTAATTTACTCTTACCGCGTTACCTGGAAACAGTCATTTATGGAGCACTTTTACAATCTGCTGCTAGCGAGCTGGGTTCTCGTATGACTGCTATGGGATCGGCTACTGATAACGCGCAAGAACTCATTTCCAAACTGACCTTAAACTACAACAAAGTTCGTCAGGCCACCATTACCCGGGAAATTTCCGAGATCGTGGGCGGTGCCGAGGCACTTAAGTAGATGGTTCTAAGAAGTTAAGGAGGGGAAACCCCGTGAATATCGGTAGAATTATACAAGTTATCGGTCCTGTTATTGACGCTGAGTTCCCCCCGGAAAAACTGCCTGCCATATATAACGCTGTCACAATTGACGAAACAGTTGGCGATGTTCAAGTTAAGCTGACTGCGGAAGTAATGCAGCACCTGGGCGACAATACCGTCCGCTGCGTAGCTATGTCTTCTACTGACGGTCTTACTCGCGGCATGAAGGCGGTAGATACCGGGGCACCAATTAAAATTCCAGTTGGTAAAGGTACATTAGGCCGGGTATTTAACGTACTTGGTGAAACAGTGGATAAAAATCCAGAACCAGTGGTTGCTGATGAGTATTGGCCTATTCACAGGCCGGCACCGAAGTTTGAAGATCAGGAAACCTCGACGCAAATACTGGAAACAGGCATCAAGGTTGTTGACCTCATAGCTCCCTATTCACTTGGCGGCAAAATTGGCCTGTTTGGCGGTGCTGGTGTAGGTAAAACAGTACTCATTATGGAACTTATCCGCAACATTGCCACAGAGCATGGCGGCTACTCCGTATTTGCCGGTGTAGGTGAACGTACCCGTGAGGGTAATGACCTTTGGAATGAAATGATTGAATCAGGCGTAATTGATAAGACCGCGCTTGTTTACGGTCAGATGAATGAACCGCCTGGAGCTAGAATGCGGGTAGGGCTTACCGGTCTTACTATGGCCGAATATTTCCGCGATGTTGCTGGGCAGAACGTGTTGCTGTTTGTTGATAATATCTTCCGCTTTATCCAGGCTGGCTCCGAAGTTTCGGCGCTCTTAGGCCGGATGCCATCGGCGGTAGGATATCAGCCTACCTTGAGCACAGACGTTGGTGCATTGCAGGAACGGATTACCTCTACCAAAAAAGGCTCTATTACCTCAGTACAGGCCGTATATGTGCCTGCTGACGATTTGACTGACCCGGCGCCTGCGGCGACTTTCGCCCATCTGGACGCCACTACAGTACTGTCACGCCAAATTGCTGAGCTGGGTATTTACCCTGCTGTTGATCCGCTGGATTCTACATCCCGGATTATGGATCCGCATGTACTGGGTGAAGATCACTACCAGGTTGCTCGCGGTGTTCAGGAAGTTCTGCAGCGCTATAAAGAACTGCAAGATATTATTGCTATTTTGGGTATGGAAGAATTGTCTGATGAAGACAGACTGACTGTTTCCCGGGCAAGAAAAATTCAAAGATTCCTAAGCCAGCCGTTCTTCGTAGCTGAAGCCTTTACAGGCACTCCAGGTAAATATGTACCGCTTAAAGAAACCATTCGTGGTTTTAAAGAAATTTTGAGCGGTAAGTATGATGATTTGCCGGAAACGGCCTTCTATATGGTAGGAACTATTGAGGAAGCAGTGGAAAAGGCTCAGAAGATGAAGGGGGAATAATACATGGCCAATAAAATTCGGCTGGATATTGTTACTCCTGGTGGCTTTATTGAAGTTCGCCCCCAAAAGATAACTGTGTTGGCAGGCTGCGCTGAGTTACCAGAAGAAATTGATATTGACCGTGCCGAATCTGCCAAAGAACGTGCCGAGAGGCGCTTAAAGGAAGCCGAAGCTGCGTCAGGTATTGATGTTCGGCGGGCTGAAGTAGCGCTAAAACGTGCTATAGTGCGTCTTAAGGTCGCAGAAAAAAAATAATCGTGCTGGTAAAAAAACGGATTGCGACGTTATCGTCGCAATCTTTTTCTTTGCTCACCATAATTTACATGGAATAACGGACCTAAATACTGGCAAAAATGAAAGTAACGGCTATATTTAAAGTAATTATAGGACTAGGAGCTCTTGCGTTAGCTACCACGGTAATGATAAACTAGGTTAGGGAATTTATGCATTGTACTTACCGCTGTGGTGGGAGGAAATTTTGTGGAAAAATTAATTATTCGAGGGGGCAATAGGCTTTCTGGCACTGTAAAAGTCAGCGGAGCTAAAAACGCAGTGCTGCCGGTAATTGCGGCAACACTACTAGGGACAAGTCCTAGCACCCTGGAAGAAATACCAGACTTAGAAGATGTCCGCACAATTGCCGAGGTGCTCACACACTTGGGCGCGGCGGTTAAAATTGAACCAGGTGCGTTCTATGTTGACAGCACTACTATAGCAACCTGCGAAGCACCCTATGAGCTTGTAAGAAAAATGCGAGCTTCTTTTCTGGTTATGGGGCCGCTGTTAGCACGGGAAGGTTGCGCTAAAATTTCGTTGCCTGGTGGCTGCGCGATTGGCACTAGGCCAATTGATTTACACTTAAAAGGGTTTGAAGCATTAGGCGCTGAAATTGTAATGGGTCATGGCTTTATCGAAGCCAAAGCGCCAAATGGCTTAAAAGGGGCCAGGATTTACCTGGACTTTCCTAGTGTTGGTGCTACTGAGAATATTATGATGGCAGCAAGTATGGCCAAAGGTAAGACCATTATTGAGAACCCGGCAGAAGAGCCAGAGATTGTGGATTTGGCCAATATGCTTAATCATATGGGCGCTAATATCCGTGGCGCTGGCACCAAGATGATAAGAATTGAAGGTGTCAGTGAACTAAAAGGTGCTTGTCACTGTGTTATTCCTGACCGAATTGAAGCCGGCACTTATATGGTAGCTGCAGCGATCACCGGTGGTGATGTTTATGTGGAAAATGCGTTAATAGAGCACCTAAAACCAGTGATTGCTAAACTAAAAGAAGCTGGCGTTACCATTGAAGAAGACGTAAATGGCGTAAGGGTTTGCAGTAATGGTAGTATTCGTTCAGTTGACATTAAAACCTTGCCTTATCCTGGTTTCCCAACAGATATGCAGGCTCAATTTATGGCGCTTATGACGGTGGCACAAGGAACCAGTATTGTAACCGAAACCGTCTTTGAAAATCGATTCATGCATGTTGACGAACTGAAACGGATGGGGGCGTCGATTAAAATTGATGGTCGGAGCGCTGTGGTAGAGGGTGTGAGAGCCCTTACTGGTTGTCCAGTGAAGGCTACTGATCTTAGAGCAGGTGCGGCGCTTGTGTTGGCAGGTCTGGTTGCTGAAGGCCAAACCGAGATTGGCTATATTCATCATATTGACCGTGGCTATGACAATTTAGTGGAGAAATTTCGGAGCATTGGTGCTAATATCGAACGTATAGATTGCTAGTCATATAGCTGAACTAATTATATAATTATACAGTAAACGCAAGCGAGATTGCTTCGCTATTACTCGCAATGACCTTTGAGGAGAAACTCAACGGTCATTGCGGGCGTAGTGGAAGCAATCTCGCTTTGTATTTTTCATATAGCACCTCGATTGACTCATAGCGTGGAGCTTGTTTGCATAGTATGAATATAGGGATAGACACAGGTGTAATTGAGTTGCTGTAAAGAAGGTGAGAGGGTGCGGTATTATATAGCCATCTACAGTGTATTGCTTGTGATTGTCGCAGTTATTGCTATTCCGTCAATCGTAGTGCTAAGTGTATCAAATACAAACAGGGAAATGGCGGTCAACAAGTCTGCTGTTATGCGGGGTGAGGATGTTACCATAAAAGTATATATGCATGAAATCAATCAGGTTGTTGCGATGAATCTCGAGGATTATGTCAAAGGAGTAGTCGCTGCTGAAATGCCTGCTGAGTTTGAATTAGAAGCACTCAAGGCACAAGCGGTGGCGGCACGAACCTATGCGGTAAAGCATATGGCAATATTCGGTGGCGCAGGTAGCCAAGAACATCCTGGCGCTGACGTCACTACCGACCATAAAGACAGTCAGGCCTGGCATAATGAAACCAAGTTAAAAGAAAAATGGGGAGCAAATTATGTAAAATATTGGAATAAAATCAGCCGGGCAGTAAATCAGACTCAAGGCCTGATAATTACCTATCAAGGAGAACCCATTAATGCGGTATTTCATTCCACTAGCGGGGAACGCACTGCAAGTGCCAAGGAGGTATGGGGATTCGAATATCCCTATCTTCAAAGTGTAGCCTGCAGTTGGGATCAGTTGTCGCCACGGTATCAGGATACTAAAGCGATATCGCTTGTCGAACTAGAAGCCCGCTTAGGCACAGATGCTGGTATTATGGCAGCTGCTCAGGGGGGCAGAAGTGCTGATGTTGTTAGCATTATTGATTATACCAATTCAGGCAGGGTCAATAGAGTGAGAATTGGCTCAAAAACGTTAACAGGACTTGAAGTTCGCCAGCAATTGGAATTGCGTTCAGCCAATTTTATTGTGGAGGCAGCCAGCGATAAGTTAATATTTAAAACCATCGGCTATGGTCATGGTGTTGGTTTATGTCAGTATGGGGCTAATGGTCAGGCAAAGCAAAACCGTAATTTCCGACAAATTCTAACATATTATTATACTGGGACAGCTATAAAAAATATTCATGGCTTCTAAAGAAACGCGGGTTTTAATACCTGCCATAACTGGGCATACTATCCATGAGGTGATTATATGCCTAGAAAAATTTTTGCTAAGATAGTACATGCTGGTTATTTGGGTCAGGTGTTAACAGCCGGACTATTGTTGACAATAGCGGCGCTGCTCATGTTTGCCGTTATTAGTACGCTAGAACCGGTTGCAAAGCCACCAGCAGCGAAAACGGCGCCGGTATCAGAAGCTGTGCAGCCAGACCAGACCGCAGCTTCTAATTCCCTGTTAACAGACCCTGTTGTCACTATCCAACCTTCAACAGCATCGCCTAGCGTTGCTGCGTCAGAGGAAGCCGTTGCCGATGATAGTCGTACAGTTACAAATAGTCAAACTATTCGTGCGTTATGGAGCGGTATAATCACGCAGAAATTTGGTTGGCAGCTTCATCCCCTATACCAGGATTGGCGATATCATAATGGTGTTGATATTGCTGGTGAAGAAGGACAGATCGTGCCAGCCTTAGTAAGCGGTAAAGTAATTGACATATATACTGACAAACAATATGGTTTGACGGTAGTTGTTAAAAGTGATAGATACTTAATTTCTTATAGCTCGCTTGCCAGTGCTGCTGTGCAAGAAAATACAATAATAAATCTAGGGAGACCGATCGGATCTATGGGAATTACCCTATCTGAGCCTGAGCCACACTTGCACTTGGCTGTTCAGACGCCAGATAAGGAACAATACCTTGACCCGTATGAAGTATTTTCTCAACATTCCGGAGTGAACTCGTTTCAGCAGAGCTGAAACATCGGGGGTTCAGGTGGAGAGTCTACTCCACCTGAACTGACGCCGCCTGTAGAGGCGGGAATCTTGACTCAGCGATTAAGATGAAATAACAAAAATACTGTCACAGTCCCTCGGTATGCAGCAAAGCTAGTCGTAGCGATTTACGAGTGCTTGGCTTAACCGGAGGGCTGTTTTTTGTTCTTCTTCCCCCGTCCACCGCATATACATGGTATCAAAGAGTTAAAAGGACGGGCGCGAGGGGGAAGAGAATGGATGAAAGAATACATTCGCAAGCGGGTTCTGGATATATGCAATCACATCATGGAAACCAAGCATACAGTACGGCAGACCGCATCAGTATTTGGGGTAAGCAAGAGCACAGTCCACAAAGATATGATTGAACGTCTCCCGGAAATAAATAAACGACTGGCTGTAAAGGTGAAAAATATTCTTGAGATGAATAAAGCCGAACGGCATATTCGCGGTGGTGAGGCTACTAGAAAAAAATATAAAGAAGAAAAACAAGGATAATATGTGTAAATAAAGAGGATAGATGTCTGGAACGATGACGAAAAATAGAGGACTTTTAAATTATTTGTAGAATATCTAACTCACTTGTGATTATCTTACTGCCACCTCTTTTTTCTTTTAGAAAAATACGAGGACAAGTTAGAGGTAGGCATAGATAACTTGAAAGGGGATTGAAATTTTACATGTTTGGAACTATGGATATTGGCGTCGATTTGGGAACAGCCAACGTTTTAGTATACATAAAGGGAAAAGGTATTGTATTACGGGAGCCTTCGGTGGTCGCTATTGATCGCGATAGTAACCGCATTTTGGCAATCGGCGAAGAGGCTCGCCGGATGCTGGGGCGGACGCCAGGCAACATTATTGCCACTCGTCCTTTGCGTGAAGGGGTAATAGCCGATTATGACACTACCGAAAGCATGCTCAGACACTTTATTCAAAAAGTAGCTGGCAAGAAATTCTTTTTTAAGCCTCGAATTATGGTTTGCATTCCGTCAGGAGTGACTACTGTAGAAAAACGGGCTGTATTAGAAGCTGCTATGCAAGCAGGTGCCAGTAAGACCTATCTTATTGAGGAACCACTGGCAGCCGCTCTGGGTGCCGGTCTTGAAATCGCCGAACCGTGTGGCGCTATGGTTGTTGATATCGGCGGCGGCACGACTGATGTAGCAGTACTTAGTCTAGGCGGTATTGTTGTTAGTGAGTCACTGCGTATCGGCGGCGATAAATTTGATGAAGCACTGATTCGTCATGTAAAAAAAGAATACAATATTTTGATTGGTGAACGTACAGCGGAAGAGATAAAGGTTGCTATTGCTACTGCTTATCCTAATGGCCGTAACGAAACCCTGGAGATTCGTGGCCGGGATTTGGTGTCTGGTTTACCGAAAACTCTGCGAGTTAACTCGGCTGAGACACGGGAAGCCTTGAGTGAGCCTGTATCACTTATTGTCGAGTGTGTAAAATCTGTATTAGAAAAGACACCACCTGAATTGGCGGCAGATATTGTTGATCGCGGAATCGTAATGACTGGCGGCGGTTCGCTTATTCATGGTCTGGACAAGCTTATCAATCAGGAGACGGGTATTCCTACTTATTTAGCGGAAGATCCCTTGTCTTGTGTGGCGCTCGGGACCGGTAAGGCACTGGATTCACTGGAGAGCCTGGAAGATACATTGACAACACTAAAAAAAGGTAATTTAGCCGGATAAAAAACAGCAGTAGCCAAATCGTGGTATTAAGAAATTAGAAAAAAATTACGATACTATCAAAGAGGTGATACCATTGATTCGGGGTATTTATACAGCAGCTTCTGGTATGCTTGCCGAAACCACCAGAGCCGATACGATTGCCAATAATCTGGCTAATGGCAATACGGCTGGCTATAAGAAAGATGTGGCTATATCTAAAGATTTTGCCAGTGTGTTAATCCGACGGATCAACGACGGTCCGGAGGCGCCGGTTATTGGCAGCGTGGGTGTCGGTACTGTGATTGATGAAATAGCTACTATTCAGTCCACTGGTGCTATGCGCTATAGCGGTAATCCATTGGATTGTGCTATTGATGGTAAAGGCTTTTTTGCTGTTCAGACTGCGGCGGGAATACGTTATACCAGAAATGGTACATTTACCCGCAATGCAAGAGGTCAACTGGTAACGGCTGATGGTCAAGAAGTTTTGGGGCAAAACGGTCCAATAACTTTACCGGATGACGGCAAAGTAACTATTGATAGCACTGGCAATGTGTTAGTTGATGGTGCTAATGTGGGACAACTTAGAGTGGTTGAATTTAATAATGAACGTGAATTAGTAAAGGAAGGTGCCACTCTGTATCAGGCACCGAATAATGGACGTCAGGCAACTGGAAAAGTGGCTCAGGGCTTTCTGGAACAATCCAACGTTAACGTTGTTTCGGAGATGGTAAACCTTATAAGTGGTTATCGAGCTTATGAACTTAATGCAAAAACTGTGCAAACGCACGACCAACTGCTTGATAAAGCTGTAAATGAAGTAGGGAAGATCTAATAAAATACGGAGGTAATACTGATGATTCGAGCTTTGTGGACTGCTGGAACAGGCATGGCTGCTCAACAAACCAACCTTGATGTTATTTCCAATAACTTATCAAACGTAAATACTTCCGGCTTCAAAAAAAGCCGGGCTGATTTTGCCGATCTTATGTATCAGAATATGCGGCAGGCTGGTGCTTCTACCGGCGATGATAGTGAACTGCCAAGTGGTATTCAAATGGGGCATGGTACACGTTTAGTGGCTACTCAAAAAATATACACACAAGGTAGTCTTCAGAGTACTGGCAACGATTTGGATATTGCCATTCAAAATGATGGTTTCTTTCAAATAACGATGCCTGATGGGACGCTGGCTTATACCCGCGACGGTTCGTTTCAAAAAGATTCCCAGGGACGGGTGGTAACTTCTGAGGGTTATCCGCTGGAACCAGCAATTACTATTCCTGATAATGCTACTGCAATTACCATCTCATCGGAAGGTATCGTTACAGCTACCATACCTACGGGGACGGAAGAGTTGGGTCAGATAACCCTTGCCCGGTTTATAAATAATGCAGGTTTGGAGAGTTTGGGTGGCAACCTGCTTAAAGAAACTGTTGCTTCCGGTGCGCCGCTTGTCAACAATCCTGGAGAAGAAGGCGCTGGTACATTGGTGCAAGAATATGTAGAAATGTCGAATGTTCAGGTAGTGGAAGAAATGGTTAACATGATTGTGGCCCAGCGGGCCTATGAAATTAACTCTAAAGCCATCACGACGGCTGATTCTATGCTAGAAACAGCTGCTTCTCTTAAACGGTAGGAAATAACTTATGAAAACTACTCTATACCGGCTTACCATGGTGCTTCTGTGTGTTGCCGGTATATTCTTTACCGGACAGCGTGTTGTTCAGGCCCAGGAGCTGACCATTGTTATTCCTGCGGAAGCCACCATTACCGGACGATATTTTGTTTTGGGAGACATCGCGACTATTAATGGTGATGATGTTGAGCGCATTGAGAGGTTACGGCAAATTCGGCTAGGTCATACACCTGCGCCAGGGCAAAGCTTTGCAATTGCTGGAGATATTTTAATGGCCCGAATTAGGGCGGGAAATATTGATTTATCGGGGATAACTTGGCAGATGCCGCAGCAGCTAAAGGTAACAGCATTATCACAGTCAATTAGTGGGCTGCACCTTGTTAATCAAGCTGAAAAGTATCTAAAAGCTAGTGTAACCGGCGAGGTTATGATTACCGCGGCTGGGCAACCCCAGGATATTTTGGTGCCGCCAGGCGACATAGCTTTTAACATGGTGGTGCCACAGGGCATTCGCTATAATGTTTGCAAGACGGCAGTAAAGGTGAGTTTATTCGCGTGAAAAATAGTAATTCTCAAAAAGTAATTGTCGGGCAGGTAATAAATGACACAACTGTTCAGACAAATATATAAAAGTAAGGTGATATTATGCGCAAGCTTATAGGTTTTTTACTGATATGTACATTGATCATGGTGCCTGCGCTTTATGCGAAGGCCAATTCCCTTTGGGTAGATAGCGGGCCGGCTGCTAACTTGTTTTATGATCATCGGGCCCATGCTGTTGGTGATGTTATTACCATTATTATCAGCGAGTCTTCCAGTGCCAAGCGTGCTGGTAGTGCGTCTAACACAAAAGATGCCAGTGCTAGCCTGGAGAGTGGTACAGGGTTGTTTACTTTTATTAGCGCACTTAGTGGCTCAAGTTCTGACAGCTTTGCTGCCGACGGTTCTTTATCTAACACCAACAAAGTAACTGGTCGGATTACCGTCAAGGTAATGGAAGTTCAACCCAACGGTCAATTAGTTGTAAAAGGCACGCAAACTATTAGACAAAATACCGATGTACAGACAATAACCATTACTGGCATAATCAGGTCTGATGATGTGACTGCTAACAACACGGTGTTATCAAGCAATGTAGCTGATGCACAGCTTAAGATCGAAGGAAAAGGTCCGCTGACTGGTAAACAGCGGCAGGGAATATTAACACAAGCATTTAACTTTTTATTCTAGAGCAATCCTAAAGTGAACAAACAGTTTAATTGTTCTAGAAATAGTATTGGAGGACATATGCGCAAAGTAACAGCAATCATTCTAGCCGCTGTGCTGGTTGTAAGTATGATGTTTCCGTCAATAGCTGACGCCCAAGTCAGCACCCGGATTAAAGACGTTGCCAAGGTGCAGGGCGTACGCAGTAATCAATTGGTAGGCTATGGATTGGTAGTCGGTCTGAATGGCACAGGCGACGACAGCACTAAAAGTATATTTACTATCCAGTCGGTAGGTAATATGCTTAAATCCTTCGGTATTATGATTGATACATCTAATTCATCGAATTTCAAACCCAAAAATGTGGCTGCTGTTATGGTAACGGCTAATTTACCACCTTTTGCTAAAGCGGGCGATGCTATTGATGTTACTGTTTCTTCTATGGGGAATGCCAAAAATTTGCAGGGAGGAACATTACTACAGACACCACTGCGGGCAGCCAATGGACAGGTATATGCTGTTGGCCAGGGAGCAATATCGACAGGTGGTTTTGTGGCTGGCACTGGTGGCAATAGCCAACGTAAAAATTTCCCTACCGCTGGCAATGTCCCGAACGGAGCGTTGGTGGAACGGGAAGTACCTATGGCCTTTACCGACAAAGAGAAAATTACATTGTCGCTCAGTCAGCCAGACTTTACTACCGCTAACAGAATTAGTGAAGTGATTAGCCGAAATTTTGGTCAAATAGCGTTGTCCCAAGATCCTGGTACAGTGATTGTTGAGATACCTTCTTATTACAGTAACAATGTAATAGCTTTTATTGCGGCTATTGAAGAATTACCCATCACGCCGGATAATGCTGCGAAAGTTGTCATTAATGAACGTAACGGTACGGTGGTTGTTGGTGGCAATGTGACAATTGATCAGATAGCTGTCGCCCAAGGCGGCCTTACTGTAAAGATTGGCCAGACGAATAATGTTTCTCAGCCACCATCCTTTTCAGGCGGTAGTACAGTGGTAACAACAGATACTACTGTTCAAGTAAAAGAAGAGCCTGCCGGACTTGTTGAATTACCTGCTTCGTCCAGTGTTAGTGATGTAGTTGCAGCTCTTAATGCGGTAGGTGCAACTCCACGTGATGTTATCTCTATTCTGCAAGCCATAAAAGCAGCAGGAGCCTTGCATGCTGAGCTACAAATAATGTAAAGAAAACACGGCTTGCGCCGAGCCTTTGGCGACAGCGGAAGTCGATGTTGCCCTTATCCTGCTTTTAAGAAAGTTTTATACTTTCTGTTAGGGTAAAAGAATGATAAAACAAAGTTCATCTCTTTAGGTGGTGATTGAATGCGAATTAACGCTAATAATTTGATTCAGCCCAGTACACTATCTGGTGATAGTGGTGCGATGGCCATGCCTGACCAAGGCGCGTCCTTTGCTGATCGTCTGGGAAAAGCTGTTCAGGCTTCCGAACAAGGCAAAACCACAGCGGCTGCAACAGCGACAATGTCTGCAGCCGAAGAGGAAAAACTCAAAGCTACTTGCCAGGATATGGAAGCTGTCTTCCTTAATATGATGATGACACGTATGCGGGCTACTGTTCCCAAAGATGGTTTGCTAGGCAATAGCCAAGCGGAACAAATGCTGACCTCAATGTTAGACACCGAGTTAACCAAAAATATGGCGAAAGCCGGTGGGATGGGCTTAGCCGATATGCTTTACCGTCAGTTGAGTAAAACTACTGTTAAAAGCCAGGCTACTCGTTAGCCTGGCTTTCCCCTTACTATGTAGGCAGGTACATGTAGCAATTTTATTAGACTCTCAAGGAGCGTGATATATAGTATGGGCAATCAATTTCGGCAGCGAGTATTGTTTTATGCCGTAATCACAGTTATAGCTATCTTTGCTATGCAAAGTGTAGTTTGGGCAGCACCTAGTGCTGTTTTGAGCAAAGTCCGGACAAGCCAGACCGCTGATATAGTGCGAATTGTTTTTGATGTTACGACCTTGCCTGAGTATTCTGTATCAACCCTGGAAAACCCAATGCGGTTGGTTATTGATATGCCAGGTGTTGTAAATAAAGCGGCCAATCAATATGTTTTTAATGATGTAACAGTAGATAAGCTGCGCTTATCTACTGACGAAGGTGCTAAGGTTAGAGCTGTGCTTGATCTTAAGACCGCGTACACGTATAAAGTATTTACCCTGAAAAACCCTAACCGCGTAGTTGTTGATATTATTAAGAAATATGATCGAAAGTTTGTCGATGAAGTAGCGCCAGGTATTACCTATACTTCGTGGTTGAGAAGTGCAGCTAGTGGTCCGGTGTTGGCCCATATTCTTGATATTGCCCCGCAAGCTGGCTTTATGCTAAAACCAGCGCTCTCCAATGGCGCTATTCAGGGTCTTGAGCCACTATTGCCAATAGTTGAACGTACGCAGGCGTTAGCTGCTGTTAATGGTTCCTATTTTGGACTTGATGGTTCCATTATCGGATTACTCAAAATTG
>JAGGAA010000307.1 GCA_017889675.1 Bacillota bacterium
CACCGAGATCATCCCCATGACACTGCGGCACCCGCAAACCTCGCGCAAGCTACCCACACGCCTATTACCGAGATTTTAGCAATGAAAACGATTAATAACCAGTGGCCGGATGTTGCCCGTTCACTCGGTGTCGACCCGAATGCAGTAAAGCCGGATAAACCTGAAATGGGACCTGGAATGCCCATGCATGGTCCTCAAGGCGGACCTGGACCATGCCCTCCTGGGGGGCCGGAAATGAATGCTGACGGTCCGGGAGAACCTTAATTTAAATAAGAAATGCTGATATAAATAGAGGCTGTGCATATGCACAGCCTCTATTTATATCAGACAATAATGGTTAAAGTATGACCCTTAGAGAAGGAAGTAAAAATCGGTGAGCAAGGGGAAACTATATAACCTAGAGGAGGAAATAAAGTAAAATATCAGAAAATACAGTTGACAGTTTTTTGCTATAGTGGTACTATTACATCGACGTTAACGTTAACGTTAACGTCGATAATGGAATGTAAATGGTGTATAAGAAGTTAGGTAAATCTGTATTCGGATAATTTAAAAGATAAAGGAACATCATTATGGTAAGTATTAAGGACATTGCGGCTGCATGTAACGTTTCCACCATGACGGTTTCGAGGGCGATCAATGGTAGCGATGAGATTTCCAGAGAGACAAAAGAACGCATATTAAAAATGTGCGACAAGATGGGCTATCGGCCCAATGCAGCTGCCCGGAATTTAGTATTGAATAAAACTGATATGATCGGGTTAGTAATTCCTGATATTGCAAATCAGTATTATGCCTATATGAGCAAAGGGGTAAGTTCTTATCTTGAAAAACTTGGTTATGGGTTAGTGTTATGCAACAGTGACAGAAATGCAGATAATGAGCGAAGATACCTTGATTTTTTAACCCAGCGCCGGGTGGATGGAATTATTTTAATACCCATCAGGTATCATGTTGAAGACTATGCAAATTTGGTAAACGTTACGCCGTTTGTTCAAGTGGATAACTATGTGCTGGATTTAAATGCCAGTTATATTGGGAATGACAATTATATAGGCGGACGTAAAATAATCACGCATATGCTCAGTCTTGGATATAGGAGAATTGGAGCTATACTGAGTAATAAGAATTCAACGGCAAGTAATGAACGGCTTAAGGGTTATCTCGATGCGCATAGGGAACAGGGTGTTGCGGTGGATGAAGATATCTTACTACGCAGTAATGCAACGTTCGAAGATGGGTACAAACTTGCAGAAGTCCTTATAGATAAAAAAGTTGACGCGATATTTGGAATAAATGATACAGTGGCGTTAGGTGTTATGAAGTATTGCTACAATCGAAGAGTTAAAGTTCCTCGCGATTTAGGGGTGGCAGGATACGATGATATTGAGCAGGCGGCGATGTTCCCTGTTCCGCTTACCACGGTTCATCAACCTAAAATTCGTTTAGGTGAAGCTGCAGCTACCGTTTTGTTGAACGAAATAAATAATGAGAATCATCAAAAACAGAAAGTAATTTTACAGCCGGAACTAGTGGTTAGAAAATCATGTGGCGAGTAGTCAGGGTTTTTCTAATGTTAGTTATATAAAGAAGACGATGGAGGTTTTATGCGTGGAAACAAGATATTCAAATCATCCTGAAGACTCAAAGCATTATACTACAGAAGAACTAAGAAAGCAGTATCTTGTTGAGAAGATCTTTAGTGATGATGAAATTAACTTAACGTATACTCACGTTGACCGGGTAATTTTCGGAGGAATTAAGCCCGTAAATAAAAAACTTGCGCTAAGCGCAGGCAAAGAACTGGGTGTAGCTTATTTTCTGGAAAGAAGAGAACTTGGTTTAATCAATCTGGGCGGGGAAGGCACTGTAATATTGGATGGTGAGAAATACACGCTAAAAGTTAGAGATGGGTTGTATGTGGGGTGCGGTAAAAAGAGTGTTGAGTTCCAATCCACTGACAGCAAAAATCCGGCTAAATTTTATATGGTAAGTACGCCGGCAACTACGCCTTATCCTACGGTGAAAATTGATATTGAAAAAGCTAAGAAAGTACCGTGCGGTGATATGGCGACAGCCAACAAACGAGTAATTAATCAGTATATCAATCCAAGTGTCTGCAAAAGCTGCCAATTGGCAATGGGTTTGACTGAGTTGGAACCCGGAAGCGTGTGGAACACCATGCCGGCGCATACGCACGAACGGCGGATGGAAGTATATTTATACTTTAATGTGGAAGAAACAGAGCAAGTTTTCCACGTCATGGGGCAACCGAATGAAACCAGACATATTTTAGTCAAAAACGAGCAAGCGGTAATTTCTCCCAGCTGGTCTATTCATTCCGGGGTAGGCACAAAAAACTATACGTTTATATGGGGTATGGCCGGGGAAAATCAAGATTTTGATGATATGGATTTTATAGAGATCAAAGATTTAAAATGAATGGCAAATACATAAAAGAGGGAGGATGAATATGAGTAATTTAGCAGAAAATTTTTCGATGGGTTTCTTTTCATTGAAAAATAAGGTTGCATTTGTGACAGGCGGTAACACCGGTCTGGGCCAAGGATATGTTGCAGCTTTTGCAATGGCGGGGGCCGACCTTTTTGTCACTACCTACGATGAGGATTGGGCAGAAACTAAAAAGTTAGTGGAAGATGCCGGCCGAAAAGTGGTTTTCTTTAAAGCGGATTTGACCCAAAAAGACCAACGGCAGGAATCGGTAAAAGCTTGTATCAAAGCGTATGGGAAGATTGACATTTTAGTTAATAATGCCGGTACTATTAGAAGAGCACCGTTGTTAGAGTATAAGGATGAAGACTGGCAAGCGGTTATAGATATTAATCTTAATGTGGTTTATTATTTGAGCCAAGAAGTAGCCAAA
>JAGGAA010000055.1 GCA_017889675.1 Bacillota bacterium
TTTGGCCGCATCAATATCCAGTTCTGCCACCTTAAGATCAAGTTTGGCCTGTTCAATCTTACCTTCCAGTTTACCACCAGAATATAAAGGTAGCGTAAGCGCAATCTGATTATCAAAATTAGTCGTATATTCATATGTAGATGTTTCGGTTTCCGCCGGCGGAGTGTTATACCGCTTATCGGTATGGGTTAAATCAATGGAAAGCCCTTTGTTTTTCTTGGCTTCCTTCATGGCCCAATAGTACTTTTCTCTGGACGATTGGACATATTTGATGTCATAGTTATTTTTTAAAGCCAGGGCAACACAGTCTTCGACCGATAGTTCCACCGCCGTGGCAGACACCGGATGGACTACTGTCATCAGCATGATAATCGGGATAATTATCCAAAAGTATCGCTGGTATCTTCTCACACTAAAACCTCCTAAAAATCATTGTGTTTGAGAGCTATTCGTCCGTTTTGACATTTTACTAACCATCCCCCCAAAAGGCACTAAATTAATAATGCAATCATAATTGGAAACGTTTTTACTTCCTTATTGTTAGATTGACTTAAAGAAACTCTCATGCTGCAAATACCCTTAAAAATTGCAGTTTTTTTGGATTTGTCATATTATTTATGCTATAATTTATTATAAATATTTATTTACTATAAATTATTTATGATAGTAAATAAATATTTACTATATGGCATGCTTCTTATTGTCAAACCAATATTTCTATTATACATCGCCTTTTTTTGAATTTGCTTAGAAAAATATGGACATCCCGAAAAAAGTTCTAATCAATATTGCATTCACCTTCTAGTAGTTACCTTCTTGTAAATACAAAAATAAGGAGTGAATTCGTTGAGTCATCATAAAACCGCCGAAATGCTATTTCATCTAATGCCTCTTCTTGATAGAAAGTTTATAAGGCCTGTCGCCCACCATTTCAAACCACAGCTTACTCCAATTTATCTTCATGCCTTATCAATAGTACGAGAAAAAAAAGCTACTATGACCGAACTTTCCAATGAAATACTCCTGTCCAAGCAGCAAATGACACCGATTATTGACAAATTAGTCACCGAAGGCTTTGTCCAGAGAGAATACGATGCTATTGACCGAAGAATTATAAGAATAAGCATAACCTCGTCTGGCTTACAGTTATGTGAGCATGCAAAAGAACAAACAATCAAGATACTACAGCATAAACTTGAGTGTTTGAATGAAAAAGATTTGATCTCTTTAAATAATGTTATTAATGAATTATCGCGAATTGCTCATAAAATGCCTTAATCTTTTTGTAATTCGAGTAATAAGATATTAAAAAGCTCTGCTTTCCTGTCCTAAGGCAGGAAAGCAGAGCCCTCTGTAAATAACCAACTAGTTATCATCCGCATTAGATGATCTAGACAGAACAAGTTTGGAAATCGTTTTTAACTTTTTGTCATGTTTTTCATTTTCCTGCGCCTGGCGTTCATGCCATTCCTGCTCGCTTTCGTTGTCACGACGACGCATTTCGCGCTCATGCCGTTCGTTTTCTGCTTGGATTCTGTTATCTCGCTCCTGCTCCTCCTGCTGCTGCCTGTCATTGCCTTGCTCCTGGCGCGGCGGCTCAGAATGTTTTTGCGCCGCTTCACTTGCGGAAACACCCAACCCAAGTTGCAGTAAACCTACCATCGAGTAAGCAATTATTTTCTTTGTCATCGTATTCATATGTAATACTCTCCTCTACTCAATTAAGAGTTATCTATTTGTTGATAATTCTACCACAGTTTTAAAAAAATCAAAACTGATACCATAAGAAAAGACTTGGCTTGTGCCAAGTCCTCCGGACGACGGCAGAAGCCTTAGTCGTTCTTATGTCAACAGATTTTTTTTATAAATTCTGGTAGACTAAGAAAAATGATATCAGTTTGCCTGTATTCTATTAGGCCTGTATCCTGTTCACTAGGCGGCTTTAGAGAATACTGCCTTGACGACATCGCCAGCAATTCTGGCATAGAGAGCAAACGTCTCGAAACTTTCTCGCAAATCATCTACTGTATCAGTAAACTCGCCCGGCAGGGCTCGCACAGCCCTATTCGTTTGGTCAGTAGTTTCTTTTAAACTTACGGTAAGCTCATTAATATTGATAAGCGTCTCTTTGAACAGTAACACGGTTTCACCAATATCAGTTTGATGTGTATCCAAAATACCGCGCACCAAGCCGAGCATACCAAACACTCGCCGCAAAACCGCGATTAAATATCCACCAATAACGACAAGCACCACGAACAGGATAAAAAAGCCTACATCGTATAACGAGATATACAAACTGTCCCCTTCTTTCTGCAGCTAAATTAACAAGTGGCCGAGCATTTGCTGCCCGGCCATCCATCCCTTTTGCGTGGAAATAAAGTTATTGCGGAACTTCCTCATTTACAGCAACATCTGATGATTTTATCCGTCCGGCAATTTCCTTCTTAGCCTCTGCAACTTTTTCTTTAGTTTTTTCGACAACTTCTTTAGCTTTCTCAGGTAGTTCTTTAGCGGCCTCAACAATATCGGCCCGAGTTTCTTTGCCAGATTTAGGTGCCAGTAATACGCCAGCGGCGGCTCCAACTGTCACACCAATGGCGGCACCAATCGCTACATTTTGCAGGACTTTTTTCTGTTTCTTTTGCTTACGTTCTTTTTTCCCTTTTTCGATTAAATCCATAATCGACATGTATACCACCTCCGGTAATATTAGGTAATTACTATATTTTCTTACTTTCGACAAAAATTCCAAAAACACCTGCTACCCTTTTTATCAAAAACAAAAAATCTGCAAATTGGCAGATTTTTTTGTTAATTAAGAATTGTATGCTATTAAAGTAATTGTCATTTTCTAGTACCAAGGATATAATAAATTTAAACAGTGTTTAATTTATTATGTGATTCTTAAAATTACTGCAACGTTTTTGTTTAGTAATGGGAGAGAGGAAACAAAATGGATAAAACTCTGCGCATTGGTATTGATATTGGTTCAACAACAATAAAAATGGTTATTCTTAATGAGCAAAACAACATTATCTTCCAGCAATATCTCAGGCACTTCTCTGATATAACAACTGCTTTTCAGGTTGTGGCAACCAAGGCTCAGCATATCCTGCGGCAAACCCTAGCATCTGTTATGCTTACAGGTTCAGCAGGTATTGGCATTGCCAAGATGCTTGAACTGCCATTTGTCCAGGAGGTAATCGCCTCCACCACTGCAGTTAAGTATCTTATCCCAAATACCAACACCGCCATTGAGCTTGGTGGGGAAGATGCGAAAATTACCTATTTTGACAACACCCTGGAACAACGAATGAACGGTGTCTGTGCCGGTGGCACTGGTGCTTTTATTGATCATATGGCAGCCCTCTTAGCTACTGATCCCTTAGGGTTAAATACACTTGCACAAAACTATCGCACACTCTATCCAATTGCTTCCCGTTGCGGTGTATTTGCCAAAACCGATGTGCAGGCACTGATGAATGAAGGTGTTTCTAAAGAAGATATTGCCGCTTCGGTTCTGCAGGCGGTAGTAAATCAAACCATTAGCAGTTTATCGCAAGGACGGGTGATTAGCGGCAAAGTAGCTTTTCTAGGTGGCCCTTTGTATTTTTTATCAGAACTGAGAAAGCGATTTATAGAAACCTTAGGCTTAACGCCTGACCAAGTATTGCATCCGGACTGTTCGCAATATTTTGTAGCGATTGGTGCCGCCCTGGCCTTGCATGAAGAGCCTGTTTCCTACGAACGCTTACGTGCAAAATCCCCCCATTTGTTTAAATTGCGTCTAGAGAATGACAACCCATTATCTCCCCTGTTTGCTACCAAAGAAGTGTATCAGCAATTTGCTGCCAGGCACGCAAACTGTGCTGTTAAACGAGCAAATTTAACTAGTTATGCCGGCAAAACCTATTTAGGAATTGATGCCGGCTCAACGACAACTAAGCTCGCGCTTATCAGTGAAAACGGCAGCTTATTGTATTCCTATTATGGCAGTAACAAGGGGAAGCCGTTAGAGACGATAATTGCGGCACTTAACGATATGTATCAGCGACTGAATGGCAATACCCAGATTGCTTATTCGGCAGTTACCGGGTATGGTGAACAATTCATTAAGGCTGCTTTACAGGTGGACATTGGCGAAGTCGAGACTGTAGCCCATCTCAGAGCGGCAAAGCATTTTTTGCCTGATGTTACTTTTGTGCTGGATATTGGCGGACAGGATATGAAAAGCTTTTTTGTGCGAGATGGCTTCATTACTTCTATCATGCTCAACGAAGCTTGTTCTGCCGGTTGCGGCTCGTTTATTGAAACCTTTTCCCAAGCTCTGAATATGACAGCAGCCGAATTTTCACAGCTTGCCCTCCAAGCAGAAAAACCAGTTGATCTCGGTAGTCGCTGTACGGTTTTTATGAACTCCAAGGTCAAGCAGGCTCAAAAAGAAGGGGCCACAGTTGGTGACATTTCGGCGGGAATTGCCATCTCCATAATAAAGAATGCCTTGTTTAAGGTCATTCGTTTGAAAAACAGGGACGAATTAGGCACCAACATTGTAGTCCAGGGCGGTACTTTTTATAATGACGCGGTTCTGCGGGCTATGGAGCAAACCATCGGTCGGGAAGTCATCCGCCCGGACATAGCCGGTCTTATGGGTGCCTTCGGCGCAGCATTGCTTGCCCAGGAACGGTGTGACTCAACTACAGCCACTACACTGCTAGCGGCGGCTGAGCTTGCTGGTTTTTCCACTCATACCTCCAATCACCGCTGTCAAGGTTGCGGTAACCAGTGCCTAATTACTACACAGCGCTTTCCCAATGGACAAAAATATCATGCTGGCAACCGCTGCGAACGTGGCGTTGGCAAGGCTAAAGCAAACGATAACTTGCCTAATCTTTATGCCTATAAATACCAACGACTGTTTCAGTATCAACCTTTGCCTGAGTCACTGGCGCGGCGCGGAACTATCGGTATTCCCCTGGTACTTAATATGTATGAGGATTACCCATTTTGGTTTACCTTCTTTACCAAGCTTGGTTACCAGGTCATTCTGTCTGGCCGCTCTTCCCGCCAGCTATATGAGCTGGGCATGGGAACCATTCCCTCTGACTCCATTTGCTACCCGGCCAAGCTTGCTCATGGCCATATCAGCCAGTTACTCAAAAAAGGAATAAAAAAAATATTTTATCCTTGCATCCCTTACAACCTTCAAGAAGACCTAACAGCCGACAATTGCTATAACTGCCCGATTGTTACGTCTTATCCAGAAAACATCAAGTCTAATATGGATGCCTTTCGCGACAAAGACATAGTATTTCTTCATCCCTTTTTGCCGCTCAATAATCGTGACCGCTTAATTAATAGGCTAATGCAAGAACTAGCGTCAGAACAGATTGCCCGGTTTGAGCTTGCTCTAGCAGTCGATGCGGCCTATAACGAACTTGACCAGTATAAAGCTGCTATCCGTGCAAAAGGTCAAGCTGCACTTACCTACATGGCTAACAACAATTGTAAGGGAGTTGTTTTGGCTGGCAGACCTTATCATATTGATCCCGAGATTAATCATGGGTTGCCTGAACTCATCCAGTCCTTTGGGCTGGCTGTATTGTCTGAAGACGCCATCCGACATTTAGTACCAATACCCAGACCGCTCCGAGTTGTTGATCAATGGACCTATCATTCACGTTTATATGCAGCAGCCAGCTTTGTTGCCAGCCAGCCTAATCTGGAATTAATCCAAATTAACTCATTTGGCTGCGGTCTTGATGCCATTGTTATTGACCAGGTAAAAGAAATTCTTGAAGCTCACCACCGCATATTCACAGTGGTTAAACTGGATGAAATCAATAATCTCGGCGCCGCCAGAATCAGGATACGGTCCCTGCTGGCAGCTCTACAGGAGAAGGGGCGAATTTTTCTTGCCCACCAGTCAGAAGAACAGGCAGCCACCTGCCCACCGGCCTTTACCGACGAAATGAAACAACGCCATACAATCCTGGCACCACAACTGTCTCCTATTCATTTTCAATTTTTAGAACCCGGATTCCAAAAAGCCGGTTATCAACTAGTAGTACTTCCCGCCCCCAATCAAACCGCCATTGATGAAGGATTGCAATTTGTTAATAATGATGCCTGTTACCCTACTATTATTGTAGTAGGACAATTATTACAGACCTTGAAATCCGGGAAATATGACTTAGCTACTACGTCAGTTATATTGGCTCAAACTGGCGGCGGTTGCCGGGCAACCAATTATGTAGCTATTGCCCGTAAAGCTTTGCAAGATGCCGGCATGCCTCAGGTCCCGGTGCTCACTTTGGGCGGACCGTCTGGCTTGTCTCTGACTTTTTCCTTGTTAGAAAGCCTGATCATTAGTATTATTTATGGTGACCTGTTGATGCGGGTACTATACCGGGTACGACCCTATGAAAAATCCCCTGGTTCGGCGCAAAAGCTGTGCGATATTTGGTCTGCGAAGTGCAGGCAGGACATGCAAATTGATACTAAACACAACTTTAAAAATAATATATTTGGCATTGTCAGGGATTTTGACATACTTGAACTTGATGAACAGCAAACTAAGCCACGTGTCGGCCTGGTTGGTGAAATCCTGGTAAAATATCATCCAACTGCAAACAATAATCTTGTGACTCTGTTAGAAAAAGAGGGCGCTGAAGCCGTTGTGCCTGATCTGTTGGACTTTTTCTTGTACTGCGCTTATGACAACAAGGTGCACTACGATCTGCTAGCAGGCCGTTTGATGAACAAAATAAAAGGCGCACTCTTTATCAAGGTTGTTGAATTTTATCGCCGGCACCTCCGCCAAGCGCTAAAAAGCAGCAAGCGTTTTACGCCACCACTTAGCATAGAACATATTGCCAAATTGGCATCAAAGCATCTATCCTTGGGAAATCTCACAGGGGAAGGCTGGTTGCTGACTGGCGAGATGGTCGAGCTCATTAACAGCGAAGTACATAATATTGTATGTTTGCAACCGTTTGCCTGCTTACCAAATCATATTACTGGCAAAGGTATGATCCACGAATTGCGATACAGTTACCCTGATGTCAATATTGTTCCTATCGATTATGACCCTGGGACCAGTGAGGTTAACCAGCTTAACCGGATAAAATTAATGCTGGCTGTAGCCAAAACAAGAATTAAACAAGGTGTACGCTAACGAGGTGAAACCATTGACAATAAACTCACAAACTAAACCAACACCTAAAGAGAAAATTCTGGATGCCACCTTGAAGCTTATTGGTGCAAATGGCATCCATCATACTACCTGTCGAAAAATTGCAGCCTTGGCAGATGTTAATTTAGCCGCCATAAACTACTATTTTGGTTCTAAAGACATGGTTATTAACGAAGCTTTAAAAACCTTTACCAGTACGTTGATGAGTTCTTTTAATTATCTTGATGACTTTGAGACACCACCAGAGGAAAGGATTAGAAATTTTCTTAGAAGCTATGCCGATTATACCCTGGAATATCCGGATTTTTTCCGCAATTTCATTGAGCAAGTATTGCATGAATCATCTGCGTCATTTGAGTATATTGAGTTTATAAAGCAAACAGGCTTACATAAGTTAAAAGGTTCTGTGCGGGAAATCACCCGGGCAAACGTAGCTGAAACTGAATTAACAATGAAGATCTTCCAAATGTTCAGCAGTTTGGAATTTCCGATATTAGTGGGAGACAAAATGAAAATCCTGGCACAGTTTGATTACTCTGACCAGGACTTTCGCTACAAATATCTCGACTTAGTAAAATCGCTATTAACGCCGTAACGCGTCAGCCAATTTCATATACCTTACTACTATTATCTAAGGGGACGGTTATTGCGAAAAAAACGCAATAACCGTCCCCTTCTGTTTGTGTGGGCATTTTAGGATTTAGACCTGTCTTTATTGAACCGATTGCTTAAACCTTAAGTAATCTTTAATTTTCCCTTGGATTAATATGGTACAATTGGTATCGGGAGGTAACCGAAAGAGCAAAACAGCTACGACACTATATGCGGGAGGAAAGTATATTGAAAAAGCTAGATTATATCATACTATTATGCATTTTGCTTTTGCTGGCTAGTGGATGCGCCAAACAGGATACCGCCCAAATGACGACAATTAACGATGTGGCCAACAAACGTATCGGTGTATGTACTGGCACTATATATGACAAGTTCGCAGCAGAACGGTTTCCAGCTGCAACTATTATGCACTACACTGAGCAAGCCGACCTTGTGCTAGCAATAAAAAGCAACAAAATTGATGTGGCAATAACCACTCTTTCTGCAACAAAAAATATGTTGAAAACAAATGACGATGTTGGTATTTTAACCGATGACGTCTTATCCATTCCAATTGGGATTGGTTTTAATAAAAGCAATCCTGCTTTGCGGGAAAAATTTAATAATTTCTTAAATGCTAGCAAAGCAGACGGATCGCTTAATGCAATGTATACAAAATGGTTTGAAAATGATATTGAAACAATCCAGATACCAACTTTTAAACAAAATCCAGCCGGAAAGAAAGTAATTTTAGGTCTTTCTTTGGGTGATTTACCGAATTCTGGGGTTGTAAATGGTCAATATACCGGGTTTGATGTTGAATTAATTCAAACTTTTGCCCAAAAAGAAAATATCAATCTGGAAATTGCACCTTCAGATTTTGGAGCTTTGGTTACTTCGCTGGCAGCTGGTAAGGTTGATATGATTGCTGATTGTATCGCAATTACCGCCGAGCGCCAAAAACTGGTCGATTTTAGCGAGCCGTACATGGATATCAACTCGGCCGTTATTGCACTAAAAAAGAACATTGCTACCATTACACCAGCCGATAAAAAAGAGACCCAATCTTCTTCGTTTTTCAAAAGTGCCGGTGACAGCTTTTATAGCAACATCCTTCATGAAAAACGGTATTTGCTTATTATTGATGGATTAAAGACCACAGGAATCATTTCTATATTTTCCGTATTATTCGGTACCTTACTTGGTGTTTTAATCTGCTTTTTACGGATGTCCAAACATAAATTATTGAAATTATCTGCTCAACTATATATTACCATATTGCGTGGTATTCCTGTTTTAGTTTTACTAATGCTTATTTACTATGTTATCTTTGCAAAATCGAACATAGCACCAATTTTGGTTGCAATTATTGCTTTTGGGATGAATTTTGCCGCATATGTGTCAGAAATGTTTAGAGTAACAATTGAAAGCATTGACAAAGGTCAGACTGAAGCCGGAATAGCCGGGGGCTTTACTAAAGTACAGACATTTGTATATATTGTTATGCCACAGGCAATCAGGTTGGTTTTGCCAGTTTATAAAGGCGAACTTATCTCGCTTGTTAAAATGACCTCAGTAGTAGGTTATATCGCGGTACAGGACTTGACCAAGGCCAGTGATATTATCCGCAGCCGTACATTTGATGCCTTTTTCCCGCTTATTATGACAGCAGTATTGTATTTTGCTGTTTCGTGGCTACTAGTATTACTGCTTACCTTTGTTGAGCAAAAAACTGATCCTAAGCAAAAAAGGCAAACGGCATTGGCAAGGAGGAACAAGTAATGATTAAAATAAAACACCTCGCCAAAACCTTTGGTGAAGTAATTAATTTACTTGATACGCCAAGCGGTGGCAGTATTGAAATCGACGGTGTTAATATTTTGTCCAAAGAAACAAATGTACCAAAACTAAGACAAAAGATAGGAATGGTATTTCAGTCGTTTAACTTATATGCCCATCTAACAGTATTGGAAAATCTTACAATTGGACCGATAAAGCTGCTGCATAAAACCAAAAACGAAGCTGGAGAAAAAGCAAATGAGCTTCTTAAAACTGTTGGGCTTTTAGAAAAAGCAACAAATTTTCCTGATGAGCTTTCCGGCGGTCAAAAGCAAAGAGTAGCTATTGCACGATGTCTGGCAATGAATCCTGAAATCATTTTATTTGATGAGCCTACTTCAGCTCTTGACCCCACCATGGTTAGCGAAGTTTTAGCAGTCATTCGTCGTCTTGCCAAAAACGGTATGACTATGGCAATTGTTACTCACGAAATGGATTTTGCCAAAAGTGTTTCGACAAGAGTATTTTATATGGATGAAGGGATTATTTATGAAGAGGGTAATCCTAGTGAGATTTTTGAAAATCCTAAAAAAGAAAAAACAAAGGCCTTTATCCATAGAATCCGCAGCTTTAAGGAAAAAGTCACCAGCGACGACTTTGACTTATATAAATTAAATGCCAACATTGAAGCATTTTGCGCCAAATATACGATTGATAAACAAGTTGTTAACAATATTCTTCTACTTGTTGAAGAAACAGTAATCAATATACTGCTACCCATTAAAAATCGCGAAACGGGAATCAACGTAACACTGGAATATTTCGAAAAAGAAGGTACGTTCCGAGTTATTTTTGACTATATAGGAACGCAGGACAATCCTTTTATTGATACAACTACTGACAATCTAGCATTACTTTTAGTTAAAGGGATAACTAAAAACAGTGAGTATTCATTTGCTGATAACAAGAATCAAATTACATTCACAATATAAGTATAGCCGAAACAATGTAAATGTGTTCTTCCTGGTAAATATTGCGTAATGCTATATTTACCAGGAATTTTGATCTAAAAATCCGAAATACTATAATTAAATACAGCTGAGGAGGTGAAAATAATGGGAAAGAATTCCGTTAAACGCAGACAATTGCGACTCAAATGCAAACATCGCGCCGCCGCTTTAATGAGCGCCGCAATCATGACAGGTGCAGTATTGTCTGGTATCCCTGTCACTAAGGCCCTAGCTGCTGAAGCACCCTCAAATCCGCCTCCTATAAAAACC